>NZ_JASCOO010000079.1:0-18126 GCF_029959485.1 Stenotrophomonas sp. PS02301 | reverse complement strand
CCGCTGGCCGGCTCCCGGGAGTCGATCATCGCGCGAGGAGCCGGCCAGCGGCCGGCACTACCGCCATCTGACGTTACTTCGCCTTCAGGACCACCTTCGTGCTGATCGCGGTCTCGTTCGGGATGGTCTTGGTATCGGCCCAATCACCGCCGCCCACGCCGAAGTCCAGGCGCTTGACCGTGGCCTTGCCGGCCAGCACCGGCTGGGCGCCCGGGGTCCAGGTGAAGGTGAGCGTGACCGGCTTGCTCACGCCACGCAGCTCCAACGTGCCGTCGGCGGCGTACTGGTTGTTGCCCAGCGAGCGGAACTTGGTGGCGCTGTACTTGGCCTGGGCGAACTTGCCCACGTTGAAGAAGTCCGCGCCCTGCAGGGTCGAATCGCGGTCGCTGTTGCCACTCTTGGCACCGGCCAGCGGAATGGTCACTTCCAGCTTGGCATCGTCCAGCTTGGCCGGATCGAAGCTGAGCTTGGTATCAAAGCCCGGGAAGGTGCCGGTGAACACTTCACCGTCGTACTTGGTGGCAAAGGCCAGCACCGAACCGGGTGCCTGCACGTAGTCGGCGGCCAGCACCGGGGCGGTGGCCAGCAGGCCGGCCAGGGCAGCGGCGACCGCGGCCGGGGAGGTGAGCTTGATGTTCATGGTCAATCCTTCTGGGGGGAGGCAAGCCAGCGCTGCGGGAGCATGCGCGCAAGCGTGGCATCGCGTTGGTAAAAATGGTGGTAAAGCGCGGCGCCGGCATGGGCCACGACCACGGCGATCAGCAGCCAGAAGCCCCACTCATGGATGGCGTGCGAGATCTGGGTGACACGTTCATCCGGCGCGCTCAGCTTGGGCACATCGACCAGGCCGAACCAGCGGAACGGACGCAGGCCACTGGCCGAGTCGTACAGCCAGCCCGACAGCGGAATGGCGAACATCAGCACGTACAGCAGCCAATGCGTGGCCGAGGCGACGCGCTCCTGCCAGGTCGGCGTGCCCGGCACCGGATGTGGCGCGCCCGCGTACAGACGCCACAGCAGGCGGGTCACGACCAGGGCCAGGACGGTGATGCCGATCGATTTGTGCATTGTGTAGACCCAGAAATACTTCGGGGTCCTGGGCAATTCGCCCATGGTCAGCCCGACGATGCCCAGGGCGAGGATCAACACGGCGATCAACCAGTGCAGGGTCTGGCTGACGCCGCCCCAGCGGGTCGGGGTGTTCTTGGCGGTCATGGCGTGGTCTCCTGGACCGGCTGTGGGGTATCTGAGTCAACCGGCGGGGCCGGAGTTCCCGGCGCATCGGTGGGGGTGGCGTCGGCGGGATCACCGGCGTTGCGATCGCGCACCGCCTCCGCTTCGATCCGCAGCTGCACCTCATCGCCGATCATCGAGGCCCAGCCGTCCATGCCGAAGGCGCTGCGGCTGAGCGTGGCGGTGGCCGAGAAACCGGCGGTGCGGCGGAACGGCGGCAGCGGATGACGCTTGAGCGCATTGAGGGTGACGGCCAGGGTGACCTCACGGGTCACGCCGCGTACGGTGAGCTGGCCGATGACGTTGGCGTGGTTCGGATCGATCGGTTCAACCCGGGTCGAGACAAACCGCGCCTCGGGGAAGCGCTCGCCGTCGAGCAGGTTGCGCGCCAGTGTGGCGGTGTTCCATTTGTCATCGCCCAGGTCCAGGCGCTGGATCGGCACGCTGACCTCCAGCCGCGCGCTGCGCCAGTCCTCCGGATCGAACACCAGCACGCCTTCGCTGCCGGACACGGTGCCCAGCGCGTGGGAGAAGCCGGCATGCTCCACCGCGAACAGCACACGGGTGTGCACCGGATCAAGCCGATAGCTGTCCGGGGCGGCGATGGCGAGCAGCGGCGTGGCCGCCAGCAGCAGGGAAAGGGTCAGGCGCTTGAGCAAGGCGCTGGCTCCATAAGGGTCTGGGGCGATCATACGCACAGCTGTGTCATGGGATGCAGCGTCATGGCTGCAACAGATCGTGGTGCGCCCGACAACAGCACGGGCGGCCAATGCTGCCTTCCTTGCACGGGACGGAAACAGCCCGTTCCATCCGCGGCAGCCGCCCCCAGAATGCGGACACCGTCCTGATCGCTGTGTGACAATCCGCACCAACAGGGAGATCCGGATCGATGAGCACGCGCCGCTGGGGTGCAGGCATCGTGCTGTTGGGGCTGTGGTTGTGCGCAGTGCCGTCAGTGTTGGAAGCCGCAGGGACATCGGCAGAGACGCCACGCTTGCGCCGCCTGGGTGCGGCCGAAGGCATGCCGTCGCGCATGGTGCTGGCGCTGGCACAGGATCGCCAAGGCTATATCTGGGCCGGTACCGATGACGGCCTGGCCCGCGTGGACGGGGTCGGCCTGCGGGTCTGGCGGCACGATCCAGCCGAGCCCGGCTCGCTACCCGGCAACGAAGTGGAAACCCTGCTCATCGATCCACAGGATCGTGTCTGGGTAGGCAGCAATGGCGTTGGCCTGAGCATGCTCGGCCCCGACCGCAGCGCGTTTGCGCGGTTCCCCGAGCTCAATGCGGCGTGCGAGGGCCAGTTCTGGTCGCTGGCCTATGCCGCGCAATCGCTGTGGATCGGCACCAACCAGCACGGTATCTGCCGGCGCAGTGAGGACGGGACGCTGGTCAGATACGAGGCCGACGCGAACGATCCGCGCAGCCTGCCCGACAACACCATCTACAGTCTGTTGGCCGATCCGCAGGGGCGGGTCTGGGTGGGGACCTCCAACGGTGTCGCCCGCTGGGATGGCGACCGCTTCACGCGGATCGCGCCGGCCCTGCTGGGCGGTAAAAGCGTATTCCGCCTGACCCGAGAGCCCGATGGCACCGTATGGGCGGGCACCGAAGGCGGGTTGTTCCAGATCGGTGCCGACGACCAGGCCCATCCCGCACCCTGGAAGCTCAGTGCCGATGTACGCGCGGCCACGGTCATCCATGATCGCAATGGCGGTTATTGGCTGGGCACGGCCGATGGCCTGTACCGCGGTGATGCGAGCGCGGTGCGGCTGCTCGCCGGCGACGCCGGCAGTGGCTTCCTGACCGCACGCAGCGGTGTGCTGGACATGCTGCAGGATCATGAAGGCGGCCTGTGGGTCGCGATGCTGACCCAGGGGCTGGCGTATCTGCCGCCGGACTGGAAGCGCTTCTCCAGCTGGTACCAGCTCGACGGCAAGCCATTGGACAGCGTCTATCTGCTCGGCGCGGCCGCGCGGGGCGATACCTATTACATCTCAGGTGCGCACGGCCTCTATACGCTGGATGCGCAGGGCCAGCTGCACCAGATCGCCGACGACAAACAGATCGGGGTTGGGGCCGCGTGGTCGCTGCTGCCCCGCGAGGACGGCGCGGTGTGGATCGGTCGCGCGGGTCGTTTGAATCTGTACCAGCCGGCTACCGGCATGCTGCGCGAATGGAAGATCGGCGGTGGTGCCGATGTGCGCCAACGCATCGATCTGATCCGCCAGGCGCCCAATGGCGACCTGTGGCTGTCGATCATGAACTTCGGCATCCAGCGTCGGGATGCCCAGGGCAACGTGCTCGATACCATCCGCAATGACCAGCACCGTGGGCTGACCGAGAACCCGGTTGAGCAGATGGTGTTCGATCCGCGTGGGCAGCTCTGGGTGATGGGCGACAGCATGGGCCTGATGCGGTGGCGCGATGGCCGCTTCGAGCAGGTGCCGGGCATTTCCCGCGGCAGCATCTACGATGCGGCCTGGACCGGCCCGGATGAACTGTGGCTGGCACGTCAGGGCGCGCTGGAGCGCTATCGCTGGGATGGGCTGAGCATGAGCCTGCGCGAACGTGTCGGCGCTGCCCAGGGCATGCCCGCTGTGTCGATGGGCGGGCTCGCGCTGGGCAGTCACGGGCAGGTCTGGGCAACCACCCCGCGTGGGTTGATCTGCTGGCAGGGCGCCGAGCGTCGGCTGCGCTTGTATGGCGAACGCGATGGGCTGCCGGATGTGGAGTTCAGCAACCGCCCACCGGTGCAGGCGCGCGATGGTCGCGTCCTGGCGGTCACCGCGACCGGGTTGGTCGGCTTCGATCCGGATGCGGCGGACATGCTGTTGCCGCCATCGCAGCTGGTGATCGACAGCGTGCAGGTCCGCCGCGACGATGCCGAAGGGCAGCAGATGCTGCCGACGCAGGCACCGATCGTGCTGGGGCCGCAGGACCGCGATCTGATCGTGTCCGCGCGTCTGCTTTCATTCGCCAACCCACACGGCAACCGCTACCGCTACCGGGTCTCCGGGTATGACCAGAACTGGGTGATGCAGGCGGCCGACGGCGAGCGCCTGCTGTCGCGCCTGCCGTCCGGAAGCTACCGCATCGAGGTGCAGGCGGCGACCCCGCAGGGCGCCTGGACGCCGCCCCGTACCCTGGAGCTGGAGGTGCGCCCGCCGTGGTGGCGCAGTGGCTGGGCGGTCGTGGGCTACGTGCTGCTCGGTCTGATCGGGGTCGCAGCGCTGGCGTATGTCGCGCGTGCACGCCTGCGCCGCCGCCAGCAATGGCAGTTGACGGTGCACAAGCAGCAGTTGGCCGAGCAGGCCTCGCAGGCCAAGAGCCGGTTCCTGGCCACGCTGGGGCACGAAGTGCGCACACCGATGACCGGTGTGCTGGGCATGAGCGAGCTGTTGCTGTCCACCACGCTGGATGAGGTGCAGCGGGGCTATGCCGGCTCGATCCAGCATGCGGGCAAGCATCTGCTGCGTCTGGTCAACGATGCGCTGGATCTGGCCCGCATCGAGGCAGGGCGGCTGGAACTGGATCTGCGGCCGTTCGATCTGATGTCGTTGCTGGATCAGGTCGAGGCGTTGATGGAGCCGATGGCCCATCACCGTGGCCTGGCGTTCGAGCGCAGCTTCAACCTGCCCGGCCCAGTGCAGGTCAGCGGCGATGAGATGCGCGTGCGGCAGATCCTGATGAACCTGCTCGGCAATGCGATCAAGTTCACCGAACATGGTCATGTCGGGCTCGGTGTCGAGCTGGCCGATGACGGGCGCGCGATCATCTTCGAGGTCTCCGATACAGGGCCAGGCATCAACCAGGACCAGCAGGAGCGGTTGTTCCATCGCTTCGAACAGGCGGACGGTCCCCGCACCGCGTCGCGTTATGGCGGCAGCGGCCTGGGCCTGGCGATCTGCCAGGAACTGGCGGTGGCGATGGGCGGCCGGATCGAGATCGACAGCCGGCCGGGTGATGGGGCCCGTTTCACTGTATCGCTGCCGCTGCCGTGGACCGTACAGCCGGTTGGCACGCCACGTGACCCGGGCCAGGAGACGCGCACGCAGCTGCCACCGCTGCGCATCCTGCTGGTGGAGGACGATGCCACCGTGGCCGATGTCATCGCCGGTCTGCTGCGCACCCGCGGGCACGACGTGGTGCACGTGCTGCATGGCCTGGGGGCATTGTCAGAAGTAGCGGCAGGCAGCTTCGATGTAGGTCTGCTCGATCTGGACCTGCCGGCGCTGGATGGCATTGCGATTGCCGCGCAGCTGCGCGCGATGGGCTATGAGCTGCCCCTGATCGCGGTGACTGCGCGCTCGGATGCTTACGCCGAGCAGCAGGTGCTGGCCGCCGGATTCAATGGCTTCCTGCGCAAGCCGGTGACCGGCGACATGCTGGTGGATGCGATCGTGCAGGCGCGCGCGGGCAAGTCACTCCGGTACTGAGTGCTCGCGGTTCCGCGGCCACGATTGTCGCGATGTTTCGCAATTGCTCTATTGATCGAAAAGTTCATTCATCGACCTGTGACGCGGTACCGGCCTGATCGGCTTCGTTCCGATGGCTTCGGCCTATCGTGCGGTTCACGCTGCGAAGGATGGTCGGGGTAGGGAGTGTCAGAGGGCCGATCCGGACAGGGGGGCGGGCGCTGGGCAGGCCGGATGCTGGTGGTCCTGCTCTGGCTGCCGATGGTTGCCGCGGCGGGTACGCTTGTCACGTTGCCGTGGCCACGCCCACTCGGTCCGGCCGACGCGCTGCCGACCCCGGTGATCCGTGCGGTCGACGAAGACCGGGAAGGCTACCTCTGGTTCGCCAGCGATGATGGTCTGCTGCGCTTCGATGGCCATCGCTTCCGCGCATGGCGACGGGAACAGGGCCTGCTCGATCTGGACCTGCGCGCGCTGCATGTCGATGCGCAGGATCGGCTCTGGCTGGCCACCGCCTCCCAGGGGCTGGTGAAGCTGTCCGCTGATCGAAGCGTGTTCCAGAGCATGCCCGGGGATGCGGCCGCGGTACTGCCGCGCACTGGCATTGTGCAGGTGACCAGTACGCCTGATGGCACGCTCTGGGTGGGCACTGTCGCGGACGGTTTGTTTGCACGGCAGGCCGATGGCCGTTGGTGCGCCGTCCCCTTACCGCACCCGTTCGGACGCGCGCTGCGGGTGAATGCCTTGGCCGTCGACCGCGACGGCAGCCTGTGGGTCGGCACCTCGCACGGGGTGTTGCGTCGTGCAGGCACGCACTTCGTCGCCGTGCCGTTGCGGCGCGGTGGGCGGGTGGATGTCCAGTCGCTCTGGCCCGATCCGGACGGCGGTGTGTGGGCCGCCACCCGCAGCGGCGTGCACCGCTGGGATGCCGTTGGCACACCGCGGGTGCCGACGGCGCCCGGCATGCCGGTACTGCGCAGCCGCGAAGGCGAATTGTGGACCACCGATGCAACCGGCCTGGTACGGCACCCTCACGGACGCGCACCGCAGCCAGTGCCGCTGCGCGACCTCGACGGCACGATCCGCAGGCCCGCAGGGGTGAGTCATGCCTTGCAGGACCGGGTCGGTGGGGTGTGGTGGATCGGGCAGGGGCGGGGACTGTGGCATCTTCCTGCGCGCTGGCGCCAGTTCACCCTGCTGCCCGCGGCCCGGGATGGCTGGCCCGGCCTGGATGCGCACTACGTGCTGGCCTTGGCAGCGTCCGCCGGCGAACGGGTGTGGATCGCCGGTGACAATGGGCGTGTGCAGCGCGTGGATGTGCGGACCGGACAGAGCGATGCCGGATTCCACTACCGGCCCGAACGGCTGCACCCCGAGGCAGTGGGCATGGCCGAAGATCGTCACGGGCGGCTCTGGTTGACCAGCGGCAACACCCTGTCTCGATACACGCCCGGCACAGGCCAGTTGCGGCATTGGTTGCTGGGTTGGGAGGGCAGTACGGGCGCGGTCGATCTGGAGTCCTGCCGCGACGGCTCGCTGTGGCTGGCGCGTGTTGACCGGATCCAGCGACGTGATGCCGACGGCGCGCTGCAGTTGTCCGCTGTTCCACAGGCACTTGGCCTGATGCCCCCGGCGAACGGCCCGCAACTGCTGTGTACCGACGACGGCGTGCTGTGGGCAACCGATCGCACCGGGCTCAAACGCTGGCTGCCAGCGCAGGAGCGTTTCGCGGCGGTCGACGGTGCCCCGCAGGACGACGTGGGCGCAATCGCGCGGGGTGCGGATGGCGACTACTGGATCAGCAGTCCAGGCGTGTTACGGCGTTACCGGTGGGATGGGCAGCGGCTGCGCAAGACACACAGCTTCGGCGTGGTACACGGTTATCCGCACCTGCTGGCACGGGCGCTGGTGGTGGACGTGCGTGGCGTGGCGTGGGCCGGTGGCACCCGTGGCCTGATCCGGGTCGACCCGCATGGCGGCGGCATACGCCAGTTCGGCAGCGACGATGGCCTGCCCGGACATGACGTGTTGCCGCGCCGGATGGTACGCACCGCCGGGGATCATGTGGTCGCTGCCGTACACGAAGGCGGTGTGCTGCTGTTCGATCCGGCCACGATCGTGCGCCCGGCGGGGCATGCCGGGCTCGTGGTCCACGCAATCACCGCGCGGCGCGGCAACGTGCAGGTCACCCTGCCGGTCGGCGTTGCGCCGGTGCCGCTGTCCGGCAGCGATCGGCACGTGCGCGTATCCGCGCGCCTGTTGTCCGGCGGCGAACCCTCGCGCGTGCGCTACCGGTTCCGGTTGCAGGGGCACGACGCGGACTGGCAGGAGAACGGTGCTGCGGGGCAGCGCGTGTTCGAGCGCTTGCCGGTGGGTCTGCAGACGGTGGAGGTCCAGGCGCGGCAAGGCGATGGGGATTGGTCGCCGATTCGCCGCATTGCGCTGCAGGTGGTTCCGGCCTGGTGGCAGACGCGGACCGCGCGGTACGCGGCGGTGGCCGGTGGAACGGCGGCGCTGTGGCTTGGGGCCTGGGGCGGGCTGGCGCGGCGCCGGCGGCAACGCCGCTGGCGCCGGCTGCATGCGCGGCAGCACCGCGCCGAGCGGGCGTCCCTGCAGCGCACCCGTTTCCTGGGGACGTTGGGCGCCCGCATACGCGTCCCGATGACCGTGGTGCTGGGCTGGAGCGAGCTGCTGCAGCGTACGCAGCTCACACCGGCGGAGCGGAGCCAGGTCGACAGCCTGCACTACGCCGGCGCACATCTCCTGCGGCTGGTGGATGACGCCCTGGACATGGCCAGCATCGAATCCGGTCAGCTGCAGTTGCAGCCGGGCCCCTTTCTGCTGCAACGGTTGATCGAAGAGGTGCACGCGCTGTTGCTCCCGGTAGCGCAGGGCAAGTCGCTCGCGCTGGTGTGGCACAGCACGCTGCCGGCGACGGCGGTTTTCATAGGCGACGCCCCGCGCCTGCGCCAGATCCTGCTCAATCTGCTGGGCAACGCACTGAAGTTCACCGCACAGGGAGAGGTGCGACTGCAGGTACAGTGCGCAGGCCAGGACCAGGACGTGCTGCTGCGGGTTGTCGATACCGGCCCGGGCATGACCGCAGCGCAGTGCCAGCGCCTGTTCCAGCGTTTCGAACAGGCCGACGGGGCACAGACGGCCGCGCGTTACGGTGGCAGCGGCCTGGGGCTGTCCATTTCCCGCGACCTGGCCCTGGCGATGGGCGGTGACATCACGGTGACCAGCCGTCCGGGCGACGGCGCCTGCTTCCAGGTGCGATTGCCGTTGCCGCGCAGCGATGCCATTCCCAGCGATGCACCATCGTGCGCACCACAGGATGCGAACGGCGTCGGCGAGCTGCGGGTGCTCGTGGTGTATCCGGCCACGAGTGTGACCGATGTGCTGCGCGCTCTGCTCGGCTCGCTCGGCCATGTGGGGCTGTGCGTGCCCGGGCTGGAGGTCATGCCCAAGGCACTGAGGGAGCACGGGCGCTGGGATGTCATCGTGGTTGACCCGGTCCTGTGCGTAGGCGGCGAGCGGGCGGGCGCATGGTTATCGCGCCGCTGGCCGGGGATCCCCAGGGTGGCCCTGACACCGCGCGCGGACATCGGCGCCGAGCGTGAGGCGATTGCGGCGGGGTTCGACCTGTTCCTGCGGCTGCCGGTGAGCCGGGCGACTCTGACGGCGTGTCTGGCCCGATGCCGGCGCGGCGCATGAGCCGGGGCGGCATGCTGCGGTGTCTGTTCGCGCTGCTGTGCTGCCTGCTGCCGGCCGCCGTGCTGGCGTTCCCGAGTCCCGCAGTACGCATCACGACCGTGGATGGGTTGCCATCAAATGTGGTGCATCAGATCGTGGAGGACCGGCAGGGCTACCTCTGGTTCGCCACCGGCGATGGCCTGGCCCGCTATGACGGCAGTGGTTTCCGCGTCTGGCGGATGGAGCATGGGCTGGCCGACAACGAGGTCCGCAGCATCGCGCTGGATGCCTGCGATCAGCTCTGGATAGGCACGGCCAACGGCTACTTACAGCGCCTGTCGGCCGATCGCCAACAGTTTGCGCGGTGGGCAGGGCCGTCCGCCCCGGCGATGGCGGCCAGTCCGGTGCTGGCAATCCAGCCGATGGTCGACGGCAGCGTCTGGTTCGGCACCCGGGATGCCGGGCTGTTCCGCCTCACCCGCGATCGTCGCCTGCACCAGTACCTGCCCGCGACCGATGGCCGCGGCCTGCCATCGGCCCGGGTGGAGCACCTGGTTGCCGATGCCCAGGGCGCTGTGTGGATCGGCAGCGCTGCGGGCCTGGCCCGCTGGCAGGAGGGCCGGTTCCAGTCACCGACGACGCTGGGGGCATCGTCCGCGGCGGTGACCGCCCTGGGCCTGGACGCGCAGGGGCGGTTGTGGTCGAGCACCGCAGAAGGCACCGTGCGGCGGCAGTTGCCGGCGTGGCAGATACAGCGCGAGGGGCGCGAACGCGGACGCTGGCTCGGCCATAGCCGCGCAGGCGGGGACTGGTTCGCTGACGGGTCGACGCTGTGGTGGCAGGACTGGCAGGGGCAGCATCGTCACGCGCTCACTCTGCCGAGATTGCAGGGGCCCAATGAGCCGCGCATCGTGCGCGTGCTGGAGGATCGCCAGGGACGGGTCTGGCTGCTGGGCACTCATCAGGGGGTCTGGCGGCTCGGCGCGCAGTGGCGCCACCTGGAGCGCTTCGCCGCGCCCCTTGCCCACGCCTCCACCGCACCGGGCGGGCTGGCCCCTGCCGCCGACGGGCAGGCGTGGTGGGTGCGCGATGGATGGTTGACACGCATTTCGCCGGAGCACGGATTCAACCGGCCGCGATGGGCCTATGCGCATGCACCCGAGCGCCCGGATCGCCATGTGGTGAGCGACGACGGTCACGGCGGCGTCTGGGTGTTCGCTGCGCCGTGGCTGACCCGTATCGATCCCGTGCGGGGACGGCAGCGGCGCTGGCGGGTGGGGTCCACCGGTGGCCCGGTGGCGTCGCCGCACGCCGCATTGCAGCAGTGTGGCGATCGGCTGTGGCTTGCCGGGAATGGCCGGTTGGAACAGCGCGCAGGTGATGGGCGCCTGCTGGGCAGTGCCACGTACGAGTCAGTGGGGCTGCGTCCCGGCACCGCGGCATTCGCCCTGCACTGTGACATCGCCGGGCAGGTGTGGCTGGGCGACCGCGACGGACTCAAGCAGTGGCAGCCCGCGGCCGGCCGTTTCGATCCCGTGCCGGGCGGCCCGCGACGGGAGGTCAGTGCCTTGCACCTGGATGCCGACGGCCGGCTATGGGTTGCTGATGTGGAGGGATGGACGGTATTCCGGAGCGACGCAGGTCGCCTGCATCCCACGCTGCGCCTGGATGCAGCGCACGGCCTGCCCGTGGCGCTTGCGCGGGGACTGGCCGGCGCCAGCGACGGGGCGGTCTGGGCGACTACCGCGCGCGGCGTGGTGCGTCTGGCGTTGGACGGTCGCAGTGCCAGGCTCTACACGGCCGACGATGGACTGCCGGTGATGGCATTGGACGACAGCCTGGTGGCAGCCGGCGGCCATCTGCTGGCGATGGATCAGACCGGCAACGTGCTTGCGCTGGATCCGGCCGGGATGTTGACGGCGACGGTGCTTCCCACCTTGGTCATCGACCGTGTGAAAGTGCGCCGCCAGCGGCGCTGGATCGAGTTGCCGGCCGCCGAGCCGCTGCGCCTGAACGCCGATGATCGCGACATCCAGCTGTCAGCGCGCCTGCTCAGCAGCAGCCAGGGGGGGGCCGTCGACTATCGATTCCGGCTGCGTGGCGAAGACCCGGAGTGGGTCCGTGCCGGACAACGCGGTACGCGCGGCTTTCCGCGCCTGCCCGCGGGCGAACATGTACTGGAATTCCAGGCGCGTGGCGAGGATGGGCGTTGGTCGCCGGTCCAGCAGACGCATCTGCAGGTGGCCTACAGCGGCTGGGCGCATCCCGGGGCTTGGGCGCTGCTGTGGATGGGCGCGCTCGCAGGGGCGGTGCTGGCAACCTGGGGATTGCGGCGTCACCGCGGACGTACAAACGCGTGGCGGGCGGCCACGCGCCGGCAGGCGCGGGCCGAACAGGCCGCGCAGGCCAAGGCGCGTTATCTGGCCACGCTGGGTCATGAAGTGCGGACGCCGCTGACCGGTGTGCTGGGCATGAGCGAGCTGCTGTTGGAGGCGCCGCTGCCCGCGGACGCGCGCGAACAGGTATTGCACATCCAACAGGGCGGACGTGCATTGCTGCAAGTGGTCGATGAAGCGTTGGAGAACGCCAGGCTGCAGGCCGGCAAGGTGACCTTGCAGCGGCGGCGTTTTGCCCTCGGGCCATGGTGGCTCGACGTGCATGCCGCGGTGGCGTGCGGTCTGGCGGTGTCCGGTTGCCAGCTGTCATCGGCACATCCACTGCCGGCCGACGCCTGTGTCGAGGGCGATCCGGACCGGTTGCGGGAGGCAGTGCAATGGCTGTCCTGCGGACTCGCCGCGCAGAGCGGTGCCACCCTGGTGACTCTGCGCATGGCCTGGCGACCAGGACGCACCGGTCTGCTGCTGGATGTCATGGCCGAGCCGGGCGCCTGTCCGTCTCCTCGGCTGTCCCGGGTGCGCGAGGCACTGGCCGATGTCGATGTGCTGGCTGATGCGATGCAGGGGCGGTTGTGTGTCCTGCAGCTGCCCGATCGTCGCTGGCAGGCCACATTGAGCGTCCCATTGGACCGTTGCCCATCGCTGCTGGCGGGTCAGGACGCGCAGGACATCGACGATGACATCGATGGTCTGCGGGTGTTGCTGGTGGAAGATGATCCTCTCGTTGCGCAGGTGGTCACGGGTCTGCTGCAGGTACGCGGCCACGTTGTCGTCCATGCGGAGCACGCGCTGGCTGCGCTGACTGCGCTGGCCCGCCCCGGCACGCAACTGATGCTGTTGGACCTGGACCTGCCGGGCATGGATGGACTGTCATTGCTGCGCCTGCTGCGTCAGCAGGGGCACCGCCTGCCGGTACTGGTGCTCACGGCGCGTCGGGATCCGGATCTTGAAGCGCAGGTCGTGGCCGCGGGGGGCGACGGCCTGGTGCACAAGCCGCTGCAGGGCGATGCGCTGCGGGCTGCGATGCAGCGGATGGGGCCGCCGGGTGTGGATCGTGCCGGTGCGGGGAACGGTTTACTATGCGGGGCGTTGCCCGACGACCGGGGTGGTCAGGGGCGGCAGGCCCGTTCCGGGCGGCGGCGGTGAATGAACGGATAGACCCGGGAGAGCCATTGGTGTTGCGAGTGCTGTGGCCGTTGCTTATCGGTCTGTGTGTGCTCTGGCCGACGCTTGCGTCGGCCCAGCCGGTACCGCCGACGCCGCGGCAACTCACCGTGTTCGATGGTCTGCCATCCAACACCGTCAACCGCATGGCCGAAGATCGCTACGGCTATCTGTGGATCGCCACCAACGATGGCCTGGCCCGCTACGACGGCCGGAATTACCGCATCTGGCGTGCCGAGGACGGCCTGCGCGACAACCACGTCTGGAGCGTGCACGTGGATGCGCGCAATCAGTTGTGGATCGGTACGGAGAATGCCGGCCTGGCGATGATGTCGGCCGATCGCCGCGAGATCCGCTTCTACGACCGTGACAGCCACCCGGAGATCGGCAGCAACACGATCTGGAGCGTGGCGTCCACGCCGGATGGAGCGATCTGGTTCGGAACCTACCAGGGCGGCCTGCATCGGCTGGAGCGCGACGGTACGCTCACGCGCTTCATGCCCGAGCCCGGCAATCCACGCAGTCTGCCGGCCGCATCGGTCGGCTCACTGGCCACCACGCTCGATGGCACGTTGTGGATCGGCTCGCAGGCCGGGCTGGCCCGCTGGACCGGCCAGGATTTCGACCTGGTGCCCAGCACGCAGCTGCCGGCGCGTGTCATCAATGGGCTCACCGCCGAGGCGGATGGCAGTCTGTGGATCAACAGCAATGCCGGGGTCACGGTGCGTCGGCCGGACGGTCGCTTCGAACCGGCGCCCTGGGTGGTGGCCGAAGGCGATCAGATCCTGGGCATGATGCTGCGCGACGAACAGGGCGGGTATTGGCTCGATACCCGCTCCGGCCTGGGCCGCGCCATGGACGGTCAGTTCCAGCAGGTGCCGCTGTACAGCGCGATCGCGCGTGGGCAGGTGCGCCCGAACTGGACCGGTGCCTATGAAGATCGCGAGGGCGGCATCTGGTTGGCCAGCACCAACGGCGGCCTGTGGCATCTGCTGCCGCGTTGGTGGCAGTTCTCGGTGCTGTCGCGGCTGGAAGATGATCCGGCCTCGCTGCGCAACGCGTATGTGCTGGGCATGGGCGCGGCCGCCGACGGGGGCGTGTGGACGGTCGGCACGCATGGTGCGCTGGACAAGTTCGATCCGGTGAGCGGGCGGGTCGAGCAGCACCGGACCTGGGTGGACGGCACGCAGTGGCTGCAGTCGGTGCTCGAAGATCCGCGCGGCCAGGTCTGGATCGGCTCCTGGGATGCGCTGTTGCGTTACGACCCGGGGCAGAAGCGCATACGGCGCTGGGGGCGCGATGCCGCGGTCGATGCGGCGATGGACGGCGCGATCGAATCCCTGGCGATCTGCGACGGCCAGCGCTTGTGGACCGCATCGGCCAATGGCCTGCAGCAGCGCGACCTGGAGGGACGCGTGCTGCACCGGGTGGCACTGGGCCATGCCGGGCTGAGCACGGGGCAGAACGTGCTGGATATCCGGTGCGGCCCGCAGGATCGGCTGTGGGTGGCCACCGGCCAGGGCCTGCTGCAGTGGGTGGCGGCGCGTTCGCGGTTCGAACCCCTGCCGGGTGGCCCTGCGGCAGGGGTCTACGCCATGGCGCTGGCCGGCGATGACACGGTGTGGCTGTCCGAGGACGGCAAACTCTCGCACTATGCCTGGCAGGGTGATCGGCTGACCCTGCAGGAAGTGATCGGCAGCAGTGCGGGCTACCCGGCGATCAACGCGACCGGGCTGGTGGTGGATCGGCAGGGCGTGGTGTGGGCAGCCAATGCACGCGGGCTGGTGCGGGTCGATCCGGATGCCGGTAGTGTGCGCCAGTACGGCGTGCACGATGGCCTGCCCAGCCAGGAGTTCCGCCGCCGCACCCTGACGTTGACGCCGAGCGGACGCATCGTTGGCGGCACACCAGCCGGGGTGGTGGTGTTCGATCCGGCGCTGGTCAAGCCGGCGACCCGCCGTGCACCGCTGGTGATCGAACGGGTGGAGGTGCGCCGCGGCGAGCGCGTGCTGGACCTGACCCATGCGGTGCCGCTGGACATCGCCGACGGTGATCGCGACCTGCGGATCGTGGCGCGGCTGCTGTCCTTCGCCGATTCCACCTCCAACAACTATCGTTACCGCCTGGCCGGCTACGATCCGGACTGGGTTGAAGTGGGGCCGGGCGGTGAGCGCCTGTTCTCCCGTCTGCCACCGGGCCGTTACCGGTTGGAGGTGCAGGCACGCTCGGCCGACCATATCTGGTCGCGGGTACAGGTACTGGAGTTCCGCGTGCTGCCACCGTGGTGGCGCAGCCTGTCCGGACTGTTGCTGCTGACCTCGGCGGTGCTGTTGCTGCTCAGCCTGTTCGCCTGGTTGTACCGGCGCCGGCTGCAGCGCCGGCATGCCTATCAGCTGGCGCTGCAGAAGCAGGAGCTCGCCGAGCAGGCCTCGATGGCCAAGACGCGCTTTCTGGCCAATCTGGGGCACGAAGTACGCACGCCGATGACCGGGGTGCTGGGCATGAGCGAGCTCTTGCTGTCCTCGCCGTTGAACGCGCAGCAGCGCGGCTACACCGAGTCGATCCGGCATGCCGGCGAGCATCTGCTGCACCTGGTCAACGATGCGCTCGACCTGGCCCGGATCGAATCGGGGCGGCTGGAACTGCAGGCGCAGTCCTTCCAGCTGCAGCGGCCGATCGGCGATGTCTGTGCGCTGATGGCGGCACTGGCCGAACAGAAAGGGCTGCGGTTCGTGGTCGACAACACGGTATCGCCCGGCACGCGCACCATCGGCGATGAACTGCGTGTGCGTCAGATCCTGCTCAATCTGCTGGGCAACGCGGTCAAGTTCACCAGCCACGGCGAAGTACGCCTGACGCTGCGGGCGATCACGCCTGGCCGCGGGTTGCACATCGAAGTATCCGATACCGGACCGGGCATCAGCGCTGATCAGCAGGAGCGCTTGTTCCGTCGCTTCGAGCAGGCCGATGGCGCCCGCACCGCCGCGCAGTACGGGGGCAGCGGGCTGGGCCTGGCGATCTGTCGCGAACTGGCACTGGCCATGCAGGGGCAGATTGGCGTCCAGAGCCAGCTCGGCGTGGGCACGCGCTTCACGGTGACACTGCCGTTGCCGCTGGAGGCCGGGACGACCAACGCGAGCGGAACGGCCGAAGGTGGGCAATGGGTATTGCCACCGTTGCGTATCCTGCTGGTGGAGGACGATCTGACCGTGGCCGAGGTGGTCAGCGGGTTGTTGTCGGCGCGCGGGCATGAGGTGGTGCACGCCGAGCACGCGCTGTCGGCGTTGCGCGAGGTCAGCGAGGCGCCGTTCGAGGTGTTGCTGATGGACCTGGATCTGCCCGGGCTGGGTGGCATCGCGCTGGCCGAGCATCTGCGCAGCCAGGGATTCGAGATGCCGTTGATCGCGGTGACGGCGCGGACGGATCCGTCGATCGAGCAGCAGGCACGCCAGGCCGGCTTCGATGCGTTCCTGCGCAAGCCGGTGACCGGCGATCTGCTGGTGGAGGCAATCGCGCGCGTATTGCACGCCACCCGGTAGCAGCGGACCGTTGGTCCGCTGACGGTGTGCCTGCCGTCACGTGCCTGTCGTTACTCGGCGACTTCTTCGACATCCCGCGGCGACGGCCGGGTATCGGGCAGCTGCCAGAAGATCAGCGTGGACGTCAGCGTGATAGCGCCGACGCAGACGAAGGTGGCGTGCAGCGCGGCAGTCGCGCCGTGCGAGGCATCGAGGTGGTTGAAGGCCGCGAGCAGACTGCCCGCCGCCGCGGCACCGAAGCCGGTGGCGAGCATCATCACCATCGAGAGCAGGCTGTTGCCGGCACTGGCGAAGTCGCGATCCAGATCGCGCAGGGTGACGGTGTTCATGACGGTGAACTGCAGCGAGTTGACCGCGCCGAACAGCGCCAGCTGCACGATGCGGATCCACAGGTGCTGGCCGGGTGTCATGAAGATGAAACTGGCCATCGCCAGGCCGACAAGAACGGTATTGACCATCAGCACGCGGCGGTAGCCGAAGCGCTCGACGAGTTTGACCGCGTAGCGCTTGGAGACCATGCCGGCGGCGGCGACCGGGATCATCAACAGGCCGGCGTTCATCGGGCTCATGCCCATGCCGACCTGCAGCAGCAGTGGAATCAGCAGCGGCATGGCGCTGCTGCCGATGCGCGAGAACAGGTTGCCGAGGATGCCGATGCGGTAGCTGGGCACATGGAACAGCGCGAGCGAGAACAGCGGCGCCGTGGAGTTGGCCGCATGCAGCCAGTAGCCGACAAGCGCGGCGAGGCCGGCGACGGTCATCAGCATGACCAGGGCATGGGGCGTGGCCATGCCGGAGATGCCGTCCAGCGCGAGAGAGAGCACGACCATGCCGAAGGCCAGCATCAGGTAGCCGGCGATGTCGAAGCGGGTGCGGTGCTCGGCGTAGTGGTCGGGCATGATTTTCATGGCCGCGACGTAGCCGATGATGCCGATCGGCAGGTTGATCAGGAACACCCAGTGCCACGAGGCGACTTCGACCAGCCAGCCGCCCAGGGTGGGGCCGATCAGCGGGCCGATCAGGGCGGGGATGGCGATGAAGCTCATGGCGCGCAGGAATTCTTCGCGCGAGACCGAGCGCATGACGGCCAGGCGGCCGACCGGCAGCAGCATGGCGCCGCCGATGCCCTGCAGGACGCGTGCACCGACGAGCTGGTGCAGGCTCTGGGCGAGGGCGCAGGCGAGCGAGCCCAGGGTGAACAGGATGATGGCGACCAGGAAGGTGCGTCGGGTGCCGAAGCGGTCGGCGATCCAGCCGGAGGCGGGGATGAAGGTGGCGACGGCGAGGGCGTAGCTGAAGACGACGGACTGCATCTGCAGGGGGCTTTCGCCGAGGCTGCGGGCCATGGCGGGCAGGGCGGTGTTGACGATGGTGGAGTCCAGCATCTGCATGAAGATGGCCAGCGATACGAGCCACAACAGGGGCCGGATCGAGGCGTAGCTGCTGGTCGTCATGGTGCGGGCCTTCGTCAACGAGGGCGATATGATCGCCGATGTGGGATCAGGGTGTGGTCAAGAGCCGAAGCCGAAGCCGAAGCCGAAGCCGAAGCATTGGTGCGGTCGGTGTCCCGGAGAGGCTGCGGCACGGGTGGGTCGGCGGGACACGCCGTAAATCCGTCCATGGAGGCTCATGTCGCGCCATCCATGGCGCTCATGGTCCCGCCAACCCACCCGTGCCACAC
>NZ_JASCOO010000078.1:0-18469 GCF_029959485.1 Stenotrophomonas sp. PS02301 | reverse complement strand
GGGGGGGGCGCGGGGGGGGGGGGGGGGGGGGGGGGGGGGGGGGGGGCGGGGCCCCCCCCCCACGGCACGCCTCAACGGCGCGCCGATTCGCTCTTCTCGCGCACGGCGCGGAATTCAGAACCTTCTTCCCACTGCGGCCAGCGACGGCTGTTGGCCAGTTCCGCGCCCAGGTCGTAGACCAGCAGGGTATCGGCGGCGTGGCCGCTCGGATCCCAGCTCGGGGTCCACGCATCGCAGGCCTGGTGGTAGCAGGCGGCGAAGTAGGCATCGCGCAGTTCACGGCCCTTCTCCACGCCACCCTCGCGCATGTCCAGCCCGGGCCCGATGGTGATCGCCGGCACGCCGAGGCGGGCGAAGGCGAAATGGTCGGCGCGGTAGAAGAAGCCCGCTTCCAGGTTCGGATCCGGCGAATAGGTGCGGCCACGGGCCTTGGCCACGCGCTCCAGGTCGCCTTCCAGCGACACCCGGCCCTTGCCCCACGAGGCGATATCGCGGGTCGGGCCATCCGGGCTGCACATCTCGATGTTCAACACGGCGGCGGTCTTGTCCAGCGGGGCCAGCGGGTGCGCGGCGTAGTAGCTGGCGCCGAGCAGGCCTTTCTCTTCGGCGGTCAGCGCCACGAAGTACAGCGTGCGCTGCGGCTGCGGGCCGGCGGCGAAGACACGGCCCAGCTCCAGCACGGTGGCCACGCCGGTGGCGTTGTCGATCGCACCGCGACGGATGCGGTCACCCTTGGCATCGGGCTGGCCGATACCGAAGGCATCCCAATGCGCGGAGAAGATCACCGCTTCATCAGCGTGCGCGCCGCCCGGCAGCTTGGCCACCACGTTGCGGGTGATCACCTGCTCGCGCTTGAGCTTGAAGTCCACCGAGAGCTGCGCATCGCCCAGCGCAACCGGCTTGAAGGCCGGGGTCATCGCGCGGCGCTTCTCGGCCTCGAAATCCAGGCCCGCGTCGCGGAACAACTGCTCGGCCAGGCTGCGCTGCATCCAGCCGCGCACCGGCACGTGCTGGGCCAGCGCCTGCTCGCGGGTGCGTTCGATATCGAACAGCGGCGAGGTGCCCGAGCTCTTCACCGTGGCCCAGCCATACGCGGCCGGCGCGGTCTCGTGCACGATCAGCACGCCCTGCGCACCGCGGCGGGCGGCTTCTTCGAATTTGTACGTCCAGCGGCCGTAGTAGGTCACGGCCTTGCCATCGAACGCGCCCGGCTGGTCGGCCTCGAAATCGGCGTCATTGATCAGCACCACGGCGATCTTGCCGTGCAGATCGACGTCCTTGTAATCGTTCCAGTGGCGTTCGGGTGCATCGATGCCGTAGCCCACGAACACCAGCGGGGCGTTCTTGATCGCCACCGCATCCTGCGGACGCAGGCTCTGCAGGGTCACGTCCTCGCCATTGGCCAGGGCGCGCTGCTTGCCCTTCTGGCGCAGCTGCGCGCGCACCGGGCCATCGACCTGCGCACGCACCATCGGCACCGGCTGCACCCAGCTGCCATCGACGCCGCCGGGCTGCAGGCCGTACGTCTTGAATTCCTCGATCAGGTACTGGACCGTGCGCTCTTCCCCCGGCGTGGCCGGCGCGCGGCCTTCGAACGCGTCCGAGGCCAGGATGCGGACATGCCGCGACAGGGCCTGTGGATCGATACCGCCACCAGGCAGGTCATTGGCGGCGTGGGCCAGGCCGCCCACGAACAGGCAGGACGACAGCAGCAGCATGCGCATCGGATTCACGGCAGACACCAGGACGGAAAACAGGACACCGGAGTGTAACGTGACACCTCCGTGACCGTGCACTAACGCCGATCGCGATCCAGCCAGCAGGCCAGGCCCTGCGCGTTGAGTTCGATGTCCATCGCCAGCACCCGGGTCACCGCCTCATCATCGAGCGGGCAGCCATGCGCCTGCGCGCGTTCCAGGTACAGCGCGGTCAGCGCCGCGACCAGGCAGCGATGCCGATCCGGCCGACCATCGCATTGGCGACCGATCTCGACCATCGCATCGATCTGCTCGACAAGATCCGCCGCCAGTTTCCGGGGCGGCGCCACGCGCCCGTAGTGGGTCAGGTACATGGCCTGTGGGTCGTAGGCCAGCATCTTCGCGATCGACTGCTTCAGCGGCTCGGGATCGAACTGCACCGGCGATGATGTCGGCACGATGAAGGCTCCCTGCACGCTGTCCAGCTCGCGGTAGGACAGCCCGAAGGTATCGCCGGTGAACCAGCTGCGGCTGCGCACATCCCACACGCACAGGTGATGACGCGCGTGCCCGGGCGTATCCACGCACAGCAGCGGGCGGCCGGCCAGATCCACGGTGTGGCCATCCTCGGCAATCACCACCCGGTCGGCAGCCACCGCCAGGATCGGCCCATAGCTGCGCGCGATCTCCGCTTCGCCATAGACCTCGGTGGCACCGGCGATCAGGCGGGCCGGGTCGATCATGTGCGGCGCACCGCGCGGATGCACCACCAGTGTGGCGTTGGGCAGCTGCTGCATCAGCAGGCCTGCGCCGCCGGCATGATCCAGGTGCACGTGGGTGAGGATCAGCCACTCGACCTGCTCGGGCGTGCAGCCGGCGCGCGCCAACGCGGCGAGCATCGCCGGCACGGCCAGGCCGGTACCGCAATCGATGAAGGCCGCCCGGCCATTCTCGACGATCAGGTAGGCGGCGTCGAAATCATCGCGCTGGAACGCGGTGTCGATCGTATGAATGCTGGGCTCGGAGTGCATCAACACATCCCTGGCACGAAACGCCTCCATCTTACGTCCATCAGTGCAGCGGCTTCGATGCGGCTTTGGTCGCAGTCGCGCTCAGCAGTGGCCCACGCAGCAGCACCGCGGCCACCATCACCGCCAGGAACGCACCGTAGGCATAGAGCACCGCCAGCACCTGTCGCCAGATCGGTCCGGCATCGTTCTGGACCACGCCGATGTGATGGCCCCACAGCATCGCCAGGATGCTCAGCACGAAGGCCAGCACCAGCGCGGCACCATCGAACAGGCGGCGCGCGGTGCCACGCGGCTGGCGCGGAAACAGCCAGTACAGCGTGCCCAACAACACGAACCAGGGCAGGAACAACAACAACGACAACCAGGCCATCGCAGTCTCCCGTGCAGGAACACGCCCCTGCGGCGTGCAGGGGCATCATGCCATAGCCCGGTTGCCGGCCCGCCGCTGGCGTTACTCGCGCAGCGCCTGCAAGGCGGCCAGCACCACGTCCACTTCGGCCTCGAGCTTGAACAGCTCACTCTGCAGGCCGTCGCCATGTTCGGTCTGCTTGAGCACGCCGATCAGCTGGCCGGCGTCACGCGGCGAATCGAAGCCCTCGCTCTGGATCAGCAGCGTGCCATCACTGGCCTGCAGCTTGAAGTAAAAACGGCCATCCTGTTCGCGGTACTGCTTGAACAGCGGCGGTGCAGCGCGTGCGGCTCCGCTTTCTTCACTGGGCACGTCACCGGCGGTGGAGAGATCGCGCAGGCCGACCGCATGACGCAGCTCCTTGAGCAACGGCACGGCGAACTGCTCGCGCAGCTGCTGGCCACGACGACGCAGCAGCGCCTCGATTTTTTCCGGCTCGGCCATCAGCGCGTCATAGCGCTCGCGCAGCGGGGCGATCTCGCTGTCGATGCGCTCGAACAGCTGCTGTTTGGCATCGCCCCAGCTGATGCCCTCGGCGAAGGCCTGCGCGAACGCCGCGGTCTGCTCCGGGGTGGCGAACGCCTGGTACATCTGGAACAGCGCCGAGCCTTCGGTGCTCTTGGGCTCGCCGGGTGCGCGCGAATCGGTGAGGATCGAGGACACCAGCTTCTTCAGCTCCGCGCGCGGGGCGAACAGCGGAATGGTGTTGTGGTAGCTCTTGCTCATCTTGCGGCCGTCAAGGCCCGCCAGCGTGGCGACCTGCTCATCGATCACCACCTCCGGCAGCGGGAAGAACGCCTGGCCGTAGACATGGTTGAAGCGCTGCGCGAAATCGCGCGCCATCTCGATGTGCTGGATCTGGTCGCGGCCGACCGGCACCCGGTTGGCCTTGAAGATCAGGATGTCGGCGGCCATCAGCACCGGGTACATGAACAACCCCGCGCTGACCCCGGCGTCGTCATCCAGCTGCTCCTCGCGGTTCTTGTCCACGGCGGCCTTGTAGGCGTGCGCGCGGTTGAGGATGCCCTTGCTGGCGATGACGGTCAGGAACCACATCAGCTCGGTGGTTTCCGGGATGTCGCTCTGCCGGTAGAACCACACCTTGTCCGGATCCAGCCCGCACGCCAGCCAGCTTGCCGCGATCTCCAGCGTGGAGCGCTGGGTGCGCTCGGGCTCCTGCGCCTTGATCAGGCTGTGCAGGTCGGCCAGGAAGAAGAAGCTCTCGATATCCGAGGCCTGGCTGGCGGTGATCGCCGGGCGGATGGCGCCGACATAGTTGCCCAGGTGGGGCGTGCCGGAGGGGGTGATGCCGGTAAGAACGCGGGTCGTCATGGGGGAATCAGTGCTGACAAGTGAACCGCCCAAGTTTACCTGCCCGCGCTCGACCCCGTTGGCCGAGGCCGTCCGTTTGATCCTGCACCTGCCCTGCGGAGCCTTCCCATGAAAGACCTGATCCTGCCCATGCTTGCCGTGTTGGCCCTGTGCGGCTTCAAACCGGCCGTCCCGCTGCGTCATGACACCGGTCCGGTCCACCTGACGGTGATCGACCGCGACAGCGGCCAGGCCCTGACCCAGTACCGCCAGGACGGCCAGCGCTGGATCGCGGGGCAGCAGGGCCACCGTTACAGCGTGCGCCTGCGCAACGGCAGCGCCGAGCGCGTGCTGGTGGTGCTCTCGGTGGATGGTCTGAATGCCATCAGCGGCGAGGTGGCCGCGCCCCACCAGACCGGTTACGTGCTCAACCCGTGGCAGACCACCGATATCCACGGCTGGCGCAAATCCGCCGACGAAGTCGCGCAGTTCGTGTTCACCGATCCGGACCGCAGCTACGCCGGCCGCACCGGGCGCCCGGCCAACATCGGCGTGATCGGCGTGGCGGTCTTCCACGAAGCCGGACGCGTGTCCTGGGAAGCCGCCCCCGCCGTGGCGGGCCCGGCCGATGCCAAGGCGCGCCCCCAGGCGCGGTCGTCTACCATTGAGAGCGCCCGCGTGACCGGTTCCACCACCGCGCCGGCACCGCAACTGGGCACCGGGCATGGACAGCGCGAGCAGTCGCGGGTGCGCAACACCGCGTTCGAGCGCGATACCGCTTATCCGGCGCAACAGGTGCAGGTGCGCTACGACAGCGAACGCAATCTGGTGGCACGCGGCATCATTGCGCGGGTGAACGCGCCAGTGCGTGACGAGCCCCAGGCCTTCCCCGGCCAATACGTGCCCGATCCGCCGCTGCATCGCCGCCGCTGATCGCCAACGCACCCCAACAAAAACGGGCCGCTCTCGCGGCCCGTTCCGGTTTCAACCCCGACGGCGGCGCCGTCGTCACGGATCACCCTCAGTGGTAATCCGGATAATCCTTGCGCATGGCCGCTTCGAAGTCGCGGACTTCGGTTTCAGCACGGTCGCGTGCCCAGCCATAGCGTTCCTGCAGGCGGCCTGCGAGGTACTCGGCGTTGCCTTCGGCCACCTTGAAATCGTCGTCGGTCAGGTCGCCCCACTTGGCCTGCGCCTTGCCCTTGAGCTGCGTCCACTTGCCGGAAATGATGTCTTTGTTCATGGGTTCGCTTCCTCGATTGCAACGGCCATCTCGCCGTGGGATCAGAATGCGCCCGCCCGCGTTGGCGTGCGGTCAAGCGGCGATGAAGCGCACACTCACGAGCTTGAATGGATTCACCACCGCGCACGTTGCACAGTCATTGTTGGACATGAAAAAGGCCGGGAATCCCCGGCCTTTTCCGTTGACGCCTGATCCGTGGATCAGTTGCCCTTGGCAGCGCCTTCGACCGTTTCACCGGCCTTCTGCACGTCCTTGCCAGCACCAGCAACGGTGTTGCAGCCGGACAGCATGGCGACCGAGAACATCGACAACAGCATCAGTGCGATAACACGCTTCATAGGGTTCTCCTGGTTGATCAAATTCAATACCGGAATCCGGTCCCGCCTGTCAGATGAGCACGCCAGCGCAACTCCTCTTCCTGACCTGCCGCGCCGTGGGTCGAAACACACGGCGCCGCGTGACGTGCAATCTGGCGGGAGAGGCGTGCAGCGGATGTGAATGCAGGAAAACGCTGTTCAGCCAGAAGTTCTCAATCGCGCATCAGCGTCGATTTTCCGAACAGGCTTTCGACCAGATCCACCGCCAGTTCCGCGGTGGCATTGCGGTTGTCCAGCAGCGGATTCAGCTCGACGATGTCCAGCGAGCCCATGCGTCCGGTGTCGGCGATCATCTCCATCACCAGCTGCGCTTCGCGGTAGTTCACCCCGCCAGGCACCGTGGTGCCGACGCCGGGTGCAATGCTGGGGTCCAGGAAATCCACGTCGAAGCTGACGTGCAGGTGCGTGTTGGCGTCGATGCCGACCAGCGCAGCCTCCATCGTGCGCTTCATGCCGGCTTCGTCGATGTAGCGCATGTCATAGACATCCACCTGGTGCTGCTTGATCAGGCGCTTCTCTTCCTGGTCCACCGAGCGGATGCCGATCTGGTGCACCTGCTGCGGGCGAATCGCCGGTGCGTCACCGCCGAGTCGGGTCAGCGCGTCCGGGCCGAGCCCGCACAGGCAGGCCACCGGCATGCCGTGCACGTTGCCCGACGGGGTAACCTCGCTGGTGTTGAAATCCGAATGCGCATCCAGCCAGAGCACGCGCAGGTCCTTGCCCTGCTCGCGGCACCAGCGCGCGACCGCGGTGATCGAGCCGATGCCCAGGCAGTGGTCGCCGCCGAGCATGATCGGCATACGCCCGGCCTGGAGTTCGCCGTAGGTCGCGTCCATCAGCGCGCGGTTCCAGGCCACGACTTCGTCAAGATGGCGGTAGCCCTGCACCGGTGCCGTCCACGGGTTGCGCGGACCGGCCAGGTTGCCAAGATCGCGTACCTCCACGCCACGCGCGGTGAGCGCGTCACCCAGCCCGGCGATGCGCAGGGCGTCCGGTCCCAGACCCGCGCCACGGTGACCCGCCCCGATATCGGTGGGCACGCCAATCAGGGAAACCGGGGAATACATCGCCATCGCTGTTGCCTCCGTTGCAAAGAGGACCAGCATAGCCAGCGCGGCGTGATACGACTCGCGGCGCTGCAGCAGTCGTTACCGACCTGGTATCAATGGTGCCGGCACCCGGATTCGAACTGGGGACCTACCGCTTACAAGGCGGTTGCTCTACCAACTGAGCTATGCCGGCATGGGCATCGCAGCGGGACGACCCGTCGCGGAGCCGGGATTCTAGCGCAAGCGTGCGCATTCCAGCGAGCGGTGCTGGGCCGCGCCGCTGCGCTGGAGGGCCACGGCGGGGTCGGTGCCCTCGGCCAGGGTCGCATCCAGCCACCACTGCGCGCTGCCATCGCCCCCGCTGGCGACCATGGTCGCCTTGAAACCAGCCGCACTCAGGGCCGCCAGGCGGCGATCCGCGCCTTCGCGATTGCGGTACTGGCCCAGCGCGATGGCGTTGGTGTCCTCGCCCTGGGCAATGATGTAGTAGTCGCTCACGCCCGCTGCGACGATGCGCTTGACCATGGCCTGCGCCGCCTCCCGGCTGGCGGCAGGCGGCAGCAGCACGCGGTAACGGGTGGCACCGGCATCGGCCACCTCACGCAGCTTGGCCCCACCCAGGGCACCGGCGGCGCGCGACTGGGCGGCCTGGGCGGCAGCGCGGTCGGCGAACGGCCCCAGGCTCACGCACTGTGCCGGTGCGGGCGTCGCGGTGGCGGGTACGGGTGCGGGTGCGACAGCCGGTGCGGGTGCATCGGCCACCGGAGCGGGCGCCGGCACGCTGGCAGCGGGCCTTGGCGCGGGCGTGTCAGCCACGGCGGTCGCCGGCACGGAGACGGGCACCGGCGGCTGGGCCACTGGCGCGGAGGCGGGCGTCACGTCCTGCAGGGCTGGCGTGGCATCCGGGGGAGCCACAGACGTCGTCGGCGCCTGCGTGCTCGGCAGCACTTCCAGCTGCGCCACACCGGCCGGCGAGGCCGGCGGTGCGCTGGCCGGTTCGCCACGCAACAGCCACCACAGCGCGACACCGAGATTGAGAATGACCAGGACGACGATCAGGGCACGGGTAAGCATCGGCTGATCCTAGCCTGCCGATGGCGGTTGATGCACGGCCCAGCGTGCCAGCCCATCCAGCACCAGCGAGGGCTGGAATTCGGCATCGCCGAGCAGCGGCAGCAACGCTGGCGCACCGCCGCCGTGCACCAGCAGATGCGGCAACGCGCCGAGCCGTTCGCCGCCCTGCACGCGGCTGCGTTCGATCAGCGCCACCGCGGCCCCGTCGCAGCCGGAGGCCAGCGCATCGGCGGTGTCGTTGGCGAACTCACTGTACTCACCGCCCGCCGCCGGCAACTGCACGGCACGCGCGTGCAGCGCTTCGCGCATGGTGGTCGGCGAGGCCGAGATGCGCCCGCCGTGGTGCTGGCCCTCGGCGTCGAGCAGATCGATGGTGAGCGCGGTGCCGACGCCGGCGATCAGCACCGCCTGGCCACGTGCAGCCACCGCCAACAGCGCCAGATAACGGTCCACGCCGAAGCGGGCGGGGTCGGCATAGGCGATCCGCACACCGGCGTACTCGCCTTCAGTACGCGCCACGCGGACCTGGCGGAAGCGCGCCTGCAATACATCCAGCATGGCGGCGGTCAACGAGGGTGCGGCGACGCTGGCAACGTAGGCGGTGTCGCCTGACGGCAGCGCATCCAGTGCCGCGGCCGGCATCGCTTCAGCACCATGCGGCCACGCCTGCACGTCGCCCGCGCGCACGCCCTGCAGCGGCGCGAACTTGAAGCGCGAATTGCCCAGATCAAACAACCAGTCGCTCATTGCGCCCTCACGCTGACTTCGCCCGCATGGAAAACCCGTTCACTGCCGTCGATGCGCACGCGCAGCGCCCCATCGTCGGCCAGACCCAGCGCCGTGCCGGCAAACAGCACGCCGCCTTCTTCCACCTGCACCTCGCGCCCGGCCAGGCTGTCCAGCGCGGCATAGCGCGCGAGGAACGGTCCCAGGCCGTCCTGCTCGAAGGCATCCAGCGCCGGCAGCAGGCTGGCCAGGATGCGCGCGACCACCGCATTGCGCGACGTCTGTGCGCCGGACAACGTGTCCAGATCGGTCCAGGGCTGGGTGATCTCCGCCGCGAACGCAGCGGGCATGCGCACGTTGACGCCCAGGCCGATCACCGCGCGTGCGGGGCCGGCGAATTCACCGCCGCCTTCGATCAGCAGGCCGCCGAGCTTATGCCCGTCGACGACAAGGTCATTGGGCCATTTCAGGGCGACGCCCGCATAGCCGGCCTCACGCAGTGCTTCGGCCACGGCGACCCCGGCGACCAGGCTCAGCCCGCCCAGCCGCGACAGGCCACCGGCAAACCCGCGCAGCACCGAGAGGTAGATATGCGCCGCCAGCGGCGAGGCCCAGGCCCGCCCACGGCGGCCACGGCCGCGGGTCTGGCGCTCGGCAAGCAGGGCCATCGCCCCGCGCTCCGGCGCGCTGCAGCGCAGCAATTCACTGTTCGTTGACGCGACCGACCACGCCACCTGCAGGGAGGTCAGCAGGTCGCCGGTGGCGGCCGGCAGCGCGGCCTGGATGGCCTCGGCGTCCAGCAGGTCCAGCGGCTGCTGCAACTGGTAACCGTCACCTGCGCGGCCGTCGATATCGACCCCGGCGGCTCTAAGTCCTTGAATCCGCTTCCAAATCGCGGCGCGGGTCTGGCCCAGTTCGCGCGCCAGCGCGTCGCCGGACAGGCGCCCGGCGCCCAGTTTGGCCAGCAGTTGGCGGTCGTCCACGGCAGCTTCCATCGGGTAAACGGGAAAAGTATGCGGGAAAGCCGCCGCCAGCGCCCGCCCGGGGGCCTTCCAATCCCCCGGCCGAATCGGGCTAGAATCGAGAACTTGACCCGCCGCTGGATGTTGACGATGCGCCCGTTCGCCCATTGCCTGCTCCTCCTGATGGCCCCGCTGGCCGCGCATGCTTCCGATGCGCTCACCACGGCGGGTCGCGGCGCGTGTGTCTATTCGGCAGGCGAGAACGAGCGCAGCGCGCCGGCCTCGGCCTCGGCCGCCGCGGCACCGGCCACGGTCAAACCCAGCGCCAGCAGCGGTACCAGCACGGGTGGCGGCGGCGATGACGACGTGCTGCCGCGCCTGCGCGCACCGAAGTGGCACAGCTTCCTGCCGGGTATGTTCCGCTGATCGAACGACTGTTGGGCTGGCTGCGCCGCACGCCACGCGAGATCGACCCTACCCTTTGGGACACCACCTGCCGCCGCGCCGTCTGGCTGCAGCATCTGGATCCTGCCCGCCGCGAACGCCTGCGTGCCCTGGCGGCCCGCTTCCTGCACGAGAAAACCATCAGCCCCGCCGCCGAACTGCAGCTAGAGGACGCCGATGGCGTGTTGCTGGCCGCGCTGTGCTGCCTGCCGTTGCTGGAACTGGGCGAGATCGGCCTGCGTGGCTGGTCGCAGCTGATCGTGTATCCCAACGCGTTCCGCGTGCACCGCAGCCAGGTGGATGCGGCCGGCGTGCTGCACGAATGGGACGATGCGTTGATCGGCGAATCGTGGGACAGCGGTCCACTGATTCTGTCGTGGGCCGACATCCAGGCCGACATCGCCGACCCCGAAGCCGGGTTCTGCGTGGCGGTGCATGAGATGGCGCACAAGATCGATGCGCTGGACGGGGCGATCGACGGCACGCCGCCGTTGCCGCGGGCGTGGCAGAAACAGTGGGCGGCGGATTTCCAGCAGGCCTATGATGCGTTCTGCGCCGAGGTGGACCAGGGCCGCGAGACGCTGATCGATCCGTATGCGTCCGAGGCGCCGGAAGAATTCTTCGCGGTGGTCAGCGAGTACCACTTCTCCGCACCGGCGCTGCTGGCGCGCGAGATGCCGGCGGTCGCCGGGCATCTGCAGCGGTTCTATGGTCCGTCACCGCTGATGCGGTGACGCATTACGGCCCCGGCGGCAACTTCACTTCAAAGCGTGCGCCACCCAATTCCGGCGAACGCTTCACCTGCAGTTCGCCGCGGTAATCCTTGATCAGGTCCTGCACGATCGACAGGCCGATGCCGTGGCCCTGCACGCGCTCATCGCCACGCACACCACGCTGCAGCACCTTGGCGACGTCTTCCGGTGCGATGCCCGGGCCATCGTCATCCACCGACAGCACCAGCCCCGCGCGTCGCGCACCGGGGGCCGGCAACGGATGCGCGGTCAGCAGCACACGGCGCTTGGCCCACTTGAAGGCGTTCTCCAGCAGGTTGCCGAGCAGTTCCTGCAGATCGCCAGGCTCGCCGTGGAAACGCGCGGCCGGGTCGATGTCGAATTCGCACAGCACACCCTTGGAGGCGTAGACCTTCTCCAGGCCCCGCACGATTTCCTCGGCGTTGGACTCGATCGGCAACGGGGCGGAGAACAGCTTGTGACCGGACGAAGCCGCGCGCGCCAGCTGGTAGGACACCAGGTTGTTCATGCGCCGCAGCTGCACGTCGAACTCTTCGCGCAGATCCTCATCGCGTGCGCCGCTGTCGAGTTGCGTGCGCAGCACCGCCAGCGGCGTCTTCAGGCTGTGCGCGAGATCGGCCAGGGTGTTGCGCTGGCGTTCGAGGTTTTCGCGCTCGCTCTCGATGAAGGCGTTGATGCTGTCGGTCAGTGGCTCCAGCTCGCGCGGATGGCGTTCGCTCATGCGCTCGGTTTCACCGCGCTGCACCTTGGTCAGTTCGTTGATCACGCGCCGCATCGGGCGCAGGCTCCACTGCAGAATGACCGTCTGCAGCAGCAGCAGGATCAGGCCGATGCCGCCGAGGTAGAACCACACGCGCCCGCGGAACACGCGCAGCTGTGCACCGAGCGCGCGCGAGTCTTCGAGCACGTAGATGGTGTACGGGAATTCGGTGGCCGGGTCGGCGTCGGCGTCCCAGACCAGGCCCATGCCATAGCGGTAGGCCGAGCCCTCGCTGCCGTCGATCTGGATCATCGGCAACGGGCCTTCGAAGACTTCCTGGCGCGGGGCCAGCATGCCGCCGCCCACGGTGGGCAGCATCGGGCCTTCGGCAGACATGGAGTTGCCCTTGCCGTCCGGCATCACGACCTGCAGATAGAGGCCGCTGCCCGGGACGTCAAAGCGCGGATCCGGTGGCTGCTCGCGGATGTACAGCGAGCGGTCGCGGGTGAAGTCGATGCCGGCCGCATACGCGGTGGCGTAGTTCTTCAGCCGCTCGCGCAGGTTGGCCTTCGCGGTATCGGCGAAGGCCGCGTCCAGCGCGTAACCGGCCAGGGCCAGGAAGGCCACCAGGCCCACCGAGGCGGCCAACAGCTGGCGCGCCTGCAGTGAGCGCGGCCGCCAGCGTTTAAAGAACCACAGACGGCCGGACATCATCTATCGCCAGCCGCAGCTCAGCCTTCGTTGCGCGGAATGGCGAAGCGGTAACCGCGGCCACGCACGGTTTCGATCGGCTTGAGTTCGCCGTCGGCATCGAGCTTCTTGCGCAGGCGGCCGATGAAGACCTCCAGCACGTTCGAGTCGCGGTCGAAGTCCTGCTGATAGATGTGCTCGGTGAGGTCGGCCTTGGAGACCAGTTCACCGGCATGCATCATCAGGTACTCGAGCACTTTGTACTCGTAGCTGGTGAGATCCACGTTGCTGCCGTTGACGCTGACCGTCTGCGCGGCAAGATCCAGCGCGACCGGGCCGCACTCCAGCGTCGGCTTGCTCCAGCCGGCGGCACGGCGCAGCAGCGCATTGACGCGGGCCAGCAGCTCTTCCACGTGGAACGGCTTGACGAGGTAATCGTCGGCGCCCTGCTTGAGGCCCTCGACCTTGTCCTGCCAGCTCGAACGCGCGGTCAGGATGAGCACCGGGAACTTCTTGCCCTCGTCGCGCAGCGCCTTGATCAGTTCCATGCCCGACATCTTGGGCAGGCCCAGATCGATGATGCCGACGTCGAACGGAACTTCGCGGCCCATGTACAGACCTTCCTCACCGTCCTGCGCAGCATCGACGGCAAAGCCTTCGCGCTTGAGCCGGGCTGCCAGTGTTTCCCGCAGCGGGGCTTCGTCTTCGACCAGAAGGATACGCATGAACTCTCCCTAGTGTCCTGGGTATGGCCCCGTGGGGCCAGTGGGTAATGCAGATGACTGCGGACAACTATCCCTGTTCAGGGGTTATCGCCGCGTAGTGATGACATATCCGAGCGCGGCGTGCGGGGCTGTGAACGGGATGTCGCGGGATCGTCCATATAGCGGACGCGACCGCGGTCATCCATGTACTTCACCCGGTTGATATCGCGCCCATCGAAAGGCACGCGCTCGGCGCCGAGGATGTGTCCACCGGTAGTCCGCTGCACACGGCGCACCGCATCGGACAGCGAGCGCTCCTGAGGGCCACCGCGTTCGGCCGTGCGCATCATCTCGGCACGGGCCGCTTCCGGCGGCGGCATCTGTGCCCACGCACTGCCGGTGGAGGCAGCGGCGCCCGTCGCCAGAAGGGCGAAGGCGGCAATGCGGCGGTGGCGGGTCACGGAGAACATCGGTCTGATCCTAGCGGAGCGCGGCTAAACGTTCAAAAGTTGTGAATCGGCAACCGCCAGCCTGGGCCGGCGCTTTACGAATCTTTAGCGAATTCTTGGTTTTAGCCAGTGAATCCGGTCTGAACTTTTCCGCCTGCCTCCCCGCTTTGTTCATCTAAGTGAACATTGGCGGCTAAACCGGGGTCCTTGTCAAGCTGGCAAGGTGACGCGGCTCACGCCGCGACGCGCTCGGCCTGGGCGCGGGTGACCGCCAACGCCTGCTCGATCAGGCTCCAGTGGGCACCGACGCGGTGCGAGCCTTCGCTCAGGATCTGGCGGAAGGCACGCCCACCCGGCTGGCCGTGGAACAGGCCCAGCAGGTGGCGGGTGATGTGCTTGAGCGCCAGCCCACGAGCCAGTTGGGCTTCGATATAGGGCTGCATGGCGCGCAGCAGCGCCTCGCGGGACTGCAGCGGTGCACCGGTCTGGGCGGCCTCCAGCTGATGCAGCACGTAGGGGTCGTGGTAGGCCGCACGGCCCAGCATCACCCCATCCAGCGCCGGCAACTGGGCCTGCGCAGCCTCGACCGTGGCCAGGCCACCGTTGAGGACGATCTGCAGCTGCGGGCGGTCTGCCTTGAGACGGTGTGCCCAGTCGTAGCGCAGCGGCGGCACTTCGCGGTTTTCCTTCGGCGAAAGGCCCTTCAGCCACGCGTTGCGGGCATGCACCACGAACATCGCGCTACCGGCGTTGGTCGATTGATCGACGAAGTTGACGAAGTTTTCGTAGTCGTTGTCGTCATCCACGCCCAAGCGGCACTTCACCGTGACCGGGATGTCCACCGCAGCGACCATCGCGCCCACGCACTCGGCCACCAGCGCCGGCTCGCGCATCAGGCAGGCGCCGAAGCGCCCGGCCTGCACGCGGTCGGACGGGCAGCCACAGTTGAGGTTGACCTCGTCGTAGCCCCACTCCTGCGCGATGCGCGCGGCATGGGCCAGCAGGGCCGGATCGCTGCCACCGAGCTGCAGGGCAAGCGGGTGCTCGCTGCCGTCGAAGCCGAGCAGGCGCTCACGGTCGCCGTGGATCACCGCGTTGGCGTGCACCATCTCGGTGTACAGCCGCGCGCCCGGTGCCAGCAACCGGTGGAAGTACCGGCAATGGCGGTCCGTCCAGTCCATCATCGGGGCAACGGACAGGCGCAGGGAGGCGGCGTAACGCGCGGCGGCGTCGGTGGCGGGCTGGGTGGTCATCGGCTGCAGGCGCATCTGGATTCACTGGCATTGCCAGCGCAATCAACAGTTTACCTGCTTCCGATGAATGCTGCCCGAGGGCTATTGCGGCCGTCGGAGGGTTCGCGGAGTACCCGGCTGCAATGAGGGCAGTAGACAATGCATCTCTGCACGCCCTTCCCTGGCATCCATGCCCGCACTTCGCCTTCCCAGCTTCGACCCCACCACCGAACAAGGCGTCCTGCGCCTGTCGATCGCCGCCTCCTTGGCGATGGCTGCCGCGGCCGTGGCGTTCGGCCTGCTGGCCAACTCCTCGCTGATCATCTTCGACGGCATCTATGGGCTGATCGACGTGGTGATGACCTGGCTGTCGCTGCTGGTGGTGCGCCTGATCAGCCTGTCGACCCATGTGGATACCCTGCAGTCGCGCTTGAACCAGCGCTTCACCATGGGCTTCTGGCACCTGGAGCCGATCGTGCTCGGGGTCAGCGGGACGTTGATGATCGGCGCGGCGCTGTACGCGGCGGTCAATGCGGTGGACGCACTGATGTCCGGCGGACGCGAGATCGCGCTGGGGCCGGCGATCCTGTTCGCGGTGATCTCGATCGTGGCCGAAACCGGGCTGGCACTGTTCGTACGCCGGGCGAACCGGTCGATCGGCTCGGACTTCATCGCGCTCGATGCGAAGAACTGGGTGGTCGCGGCGAGCATGTCGGCGGCGTATCTGGTCGCCTTCGTCGGCGGCTATGTATTGGGCGGCACGCAGTGGGCGTGGCTGGTGCCGTACATCGATCCGGCGATCCTGCTGGTGGTTTGCCTGTTCGTGGTCGTCGCGCCGATGGGCACCGTGCGACAGGCGCTGTCGGACATCCTGCTGATCACCCCGCTGGATCTGCAGACCCACGTGGACGAGGTGGCGCGCGACATCGTGGCCAGGCACGGTTTCCTGGAGTACCGCAGCTACGTGGCCAAGGTCGGGCGCGGTGAGCAGATCGAGCTGTTCTTCGTAGTGCGCGCCGATGATCCACCGCGGGCGCTGATCGAATGGGATCGCCTGCGCGATGAGATCGGTGAGGCGCTGGGCGAGGAGTCGCCGGACCGGTGGCTGACGATCATGTTCACGACGGATCGGGAGTGGGCGATCTGAGCGACGCCGGTGTGCATCGGGTTATCGTTCGGCGGCCACACTGCCCTGCTTCCACTGCCGCGGCGACTGCCCGGTCTGCGCTTTGAACGCGCGCGACAACGCTGCTTCGCTGCCGTAGCCCACGTCGATGGCGATGCGCTTGAGCGGCTGGCCGCGGCGCAGCGCCTGCTGCACCAGGCGGGTGCGCCAGCCCTGCAGGTAGTGGCCGGGCGTGCTGCCGATGGTGTCGCGGAAGCTGTCGGCGAAGGCGCTGCGTGACATGCCGGCGCGCTGCGCGAGCGACTCCAGCGTCCACTCGTCGGCCGGCGCTTCATGCATCGCCACCAGCGCGTGACGCAGGCGCGGATGGGCCATGCCGGCGAGCAGGCCGACGCGGATCTGACCGCTTTCCATCAGCGCGCGCAGGATCTGGATGAGCACGACTTCAAACAGACGATCCAGCAGTGCCTGGCGGCCGCAGCGCTGTGCGAAGGCTTCTTCGAACAGCAGTGACAGCACCGGCTGGCCGCCGTACAAGCCCTCCAGCGGCAGGCACACGATCGGCGGCAGCGCAGCGGCGACCGGGTTGTTGGCGCCCCCTTCGAACTGCAGGTTGGCGCACGCGAAATCCGCGCCCCGCGTGGCATCGGTGACGAAGCGGTGCGCGAGCGGGCGCGGGTACAGCAGCACGCTGGGCGTGGTGATCTGCAGCGTGCTGCCATCCGGGTGCTCGACGCGTACATCGCCCTCGCGGATCAGATGCAGTTGACCGCGCTCACCGTCTGCCGGGAGATCGTTGATGCCGCACAGCGCGCCGGCGTGGAAGACCTCGGCGGACACCGCGAAACGGTCCAGCAGGGATTGCAGTCGGTCGACCATGGCGGACTCCAGATCAAGTTTTCTGGACGAAATGTTGCCACAAGTACGAGGCGGGCGCGCACAGTACACCTGCCATCTGGCCCACCCCCTTTCACTCCGCAGGAGATTTCCATGTCCATTGCCAACGTTCTGTATACCGCCCAGGCCACTGCCAACGGCGGCCGCGACGGCCGCGCCGTCTCCTCCGACAACGTGCTGGACATCCAGCTCTCCACCCCGCGCGAGCTCGGCGGTGCGGGCGGCCCGGGCACCAACCCGGAGCAGCTGTTCGCCGCAGGCTACTCGGCCTGCTTCCTGGGCGCGCTGAAGTACGTGGCTGGCCAGGCCAAGGTCGCCCTGCCGGCGGAAACGCAGATCACCGGCAAGGTCGGCATCGGCCAGATACCGACCGGCTTCGGCATCGAAGTGGCGCTGGAGATCTCGGTCCCGGGCCTGCCACGCGAGCAGGTCGAAGAGCTGGTGCAGAAGGCGCACATCGTGTGCCCGTACTCCAACGCGACCCGCGACAACATCGACGTGACGCTGACGGTGGTCTGATCCCCTCCGCGTGACCTGCCGTGGCGACGGGCACACAGCCCCGTCGCCACCGGTAGACTGGCCAGACGATCCTCACTGGCAAACGGACATGCGCAGGATTCTGGCCGCGCTGTTGCTCAGCGGTTTTCTGGGGGGCTGCGTTACGGCTCCCATCGCGCCACCCGAGGCGATCGCCTCGAACGGGATGAACGCGCTGTCTCTCGTCCGCGGCGCCGGGTTCGTGCATGTGGTGACCGATCTGTATCTGCCCGGCACGGCTGCGCCCGGGCTGCCAGGGACCTACGCCTGTCCTGACGCGGCAACCCGCATCCGGATCGCGGCCTATCCGCCGGCGACCCTCCCGGCTACCGATGCCTGCGCCCTGATCGATGCCGCTGCACGCCACGCGCAGCAGTGGTATCCCGACCGGCGCGCGGCCTATACGGCGCTGCTCGTGCCCCACGGAACGCGCCTGGACCTGCGCACCCGATCGCTGCGCTTCCGCGTGCCGCATCTGACCTTGGCCATGCGGGTGTACGAAGCGCGCGCGCGGACCGAGGCCAATCTCGTGGACCTGGTCGCTCATGAGACCTTCCATGCCCTGGGCTTCGCCGCCGGTGATCGCGGTGCAGTTGACGAGCGCACGGCCTACTACGCCGGTCTGTGCACGCAGCTGGCGGTCCTGGGCACGATCCCGGAGGCGGCGCTGCCGGGTGCCCCGCTCGCCAGCGACAATGCAGATGTGGTCGAGTCAGCGGATGCGGCGTATCGCGTGCGGCGCGAAATCTACGGGTGGTTGCAGGACGGGGAGATCCGCGCTGGCACACCCGGTGGCGAGCGCATGCAGGCACGCTGCCGGGACTTGCCGCGCGCGCCGTCGACGGCCGAGTGACCCGATAAAAAAATGGGCGGCTGCCTGACGCGAACGTCTGGCAACCGCCCATCCCACCGCGGTGGATCCCGTGGCTGACCACGGGATGCATCTTGTTCGGCTGCTACGACCAACGGTCGTTGCCTACCTGGGTTACCGTCGTGGGGGGGCCCCGGGCCGGCCCGCCCGGGGCGGGGGGTGTTTAAAAAAACCCCGCCCCCCCGCCC
>NZ_JASCOO010000077.1:0-18842 GCF_029959485.1 Stenotrophomonas sp. PS02301 | reverse complement strand
ACCGCCCGCCCCCCACCCGCTCCCCGACCGCCCGGCGGCGCGGGCTTTCGGGCCGGCGCCGCTGCTGCTGCGACCTCCCACGTTTTTTCCGTACCCCTGCAACAGGCCAGCACCGGCTGCGTGCCGGTTGGCCGGAGAGACCTCATGCATACGTCCCATGTGCTGCCCCGCGCAGCGCTGTCGGTGGCGCTCGGCCTGCTGTTGGCCAGCGGCCATGCCGGCGCCCAGACTTCCACCGCCCCTGCGCCACTGAGCCAGGCCGAACTCAGCCAACTGGTCCAGCGGCAGGCGCTGCAGATCCAGCAGCTTGAAGCCCGGTTGCGTGCAGTGGAGGGCAATGCTGCGCCGGCCGCTGCACCGGCATTGGAGCAGCGCGTCGCCGCCGTCGAAACGGCCCAGTCCAAGGCGCCGAAGGTATCCTGGTCCAAGGGCGCACCGGAATTCAGCAGTGCCGATGGCGAATCCACATTCCGCCCGCGCGGACGCTTGTTCGTGGATCAATCCAGCACCTCCGGATCCGGATACGGTGCGCGCAACCTGTCGGGCACAGAAATCCGTTCGGTGCGCCTGGGCGCGGAGGGCCGTCATGGCGTTCTGGGCTACGTGGTGGAAGGTGATTTCGCCGACAACGCGGTGGCGTGGAAGTCCGTGTACGCCAGCGTGGATCACACGCTGTTCGGGCAGGTGGCTGACCTGACCATCGGCAATCGCCTCAATGACCGCGGTCTGGATGGCTCCAGCAGTACGTCCAACACGCCGTTCCAGGACCGCAACGTGGTCGGCACACTGATGCTGCCGCAACGCGGCCTGTTCGGTGTCGGTCTGACCGAGCGGGTGTACGGCAACGGATGGCACGCCAGCGTTTCGGTGGCCGGCAACGATCTCAACAACAGCGGCAGCGACAATGACAGTCTGACCTGGGCCACGCGCGTGCACTGGAATCCAGTGTTGGGCAGGAACGCGACCGTGCATCTGGCCGGCTGGGCGTTCCACGAGGAGATATCCGCGGGCGCCTCCGGTGTGCTGCGCTCATCTGCGATCAGTGGTCACTTCAACGACGAGATCAAGATTGCGCCGGGCACGCTGCTCGGCGCCGAACGCAGCAATGCCTGGGGACTGGAAGCCGCAGGCTTCTTCGGGCCGTTCTGGACCAGTGGCGAATGGGGTACCCGCACGCTGCGGGGCGTGGATGCGCGGGGCCGCTATGATCTGGATCATGCGGCGTGGGCGGTCGGGGCAGGGTGGTTCGTTTCCGGCGCGCGGCCGTCGTACTCGGCCAAGGCCGGCACCTGGGGCAAGGTCAAGGTCGCCGAGCCAGTCACCGCAGGCGGGCATGGCGCCTTCGAGCTGAAGGCGCGCTATGAGGATGTCGATTACGCAGAACTCCCCACCGGCGGTACCGGCCGGGCCTGGACGGTCGGCGGCAACTGGTACCTGAACGACTACAGCCGGGTGATGCTGGATGTGGTCCGTTGGCGGACCGACAACCGCGGTGGCGCTTACACCGGTCCTGACGAGGGCACGACCTTCAACACCCGTCTGCAGCTGGTGTTCTGAACGCAGGGCAGGGGGCGCTTGAGCCCCGATCGCCCTGGATGCTGGCGGTATGCCCTCGCAGGTATGTATAATTCGTACATACCGAAGAGGGCCTACCCATGGAAGCCACTGTTGCTGAACGCGGACAGATCACGCTGCCCAAGGCCGTGCGTGATGCCCTGGGGCTGACCAAGGGCACCCAGTTGACCGTGGAGCTGGAAGGCGGCCGGATCATCCTGCGCAAGAGCGTGGACGATGCGATCTCGCGCGCCCGCGGCAAATTCGCACTCGATGGCTTCGAATCGTCCGAGGCCGCGGTGAAGGCTGTCCGTGACGAAGAGTGAGCCCGCCATGATCGCCGTCGATTCGCCGGTGCTGATCGAACTGCTCAGCAACGGCCCGCAGGCCGATGCCGTGGAGGCCTGCCTGCGGCAGAGCCTGGTCGGCGGGCGCGTGGTGGTCTGCGGCGCGACCCTGGCCGAGCTGTGTGCCTCGCTGCGCGGCGGCGCCGAAGTGCTTGAGGCCCTGGAGGAGATGGGGGTCCATTTCAACGCGCTGGAGGCGAAATCCGCCCTGCGCGCCGGCGAGATGCAGCGCCGCCACCGGCAGCGTGGCCAAGGCCGGCGCAGCCTGGACGACTTCATGGTGGGGGCCCATGCACTGCTGCAGTGCGATGGCCTGATCACCTGGAACGACACGTTTTACCGCGACTACTTCAAGGGCCTGAAGCTGATCGTGCCGCACGCCTGAGCCCATACTTTTAAACCGCATTCTTTCAAAGAATCACCCGGGAGTTGTCATGTTGGAAGCCTACCGCCACCACGTAGCCGAGCGCGCCGCGCTTGGCATCCCGCCGCTGCCGCTGAGCGCCCAGCAGACGGCCGACGTCATCGAGCTGCTGAAGAACCCGCCCGCCGGCGAAGCCGAGTTCCTGCTGGAACTGCTGACCCACCGCGTGCCGGCCGGCGTCGATGACGCGGCCAAGGTCAAGGCCTCGTACCTGGCCGCGATCGCCCTGGGCAGCGAAGTCAATCCGCTGATCACGCGCGAGCGCGCCACCGAACTGCTGGGCACCATGCTCGGCGGTTACAACGTCGCCCCGCTGGTCCAGCTGCTGGACGACAGCGCCGTGGGTGCCATCGCCGCCGATGCGCTGAAGAACACCCTGCTGGTGTTCGATGCGTTCCACGACGTGCAGGAAAAGGCCAAGGCCGGCAACGCGAACGCCCAGGGCGTGCTGCAGAGCTGGGCCGATGCCGAATGGTTCACCAGCCGTCCGCAGGTGCCGGAAAGCCTGACCATCACCGTGCTCAAGGTGACCGGCGAAACCAACACCGACGACCTGTCGCCGGCCCCGGACGCCACCACCCGCCCGGACATCCCGCTGCACGCCTTGGCGATGCTGAAGAACAAGCGTGATGGCATCGAGCCGGAAGAAGACGGCAAGCGCGGCCCGGTCAAATTCATCGAATCGCTGAAGGACAAGGGCCACTTGGTCGCCTACGTGGGCGACGTGGTCGGTACCGGTTCCAGCCGCAAGTCGGCCACCAACTCGGTGCTGTGGTTCACCGGCGAAGATATTCCGTTCATTCCGAACAAGCGCTTCGGCGGCGTGTGCCTGGGCTCGAAGATCGCGCCGATCTTCTACAACACGATGGAAGACGCCGGCGCGCTGCCGATCGAACTCGACGTGTCGCAGATGAACATGGGCGATGTGATCGAGCTGCGCCCGTACGACGGCAAGGCCCTGAAGGACGGCGCGGTCATTGCCGAGTTCAAGGTGAAGTCCGACGTGCTGTTCGACGAAGTGCGCGCCGGTGGCCGCATTCCGCTGATCATCGGCCGCGGCCTGACCGCCAAGGCGCGTGAAGCGCTGGGCCTGGCCCCGACCGATCTGTTCCGCCTGCCGATGGACCCGCCGGATACCGGCAAGGGCTTCTCGCTGGCGCAGAAGATGGTCGGCCGCGCCTGTGGCCTGCCGGAAGGCCAGGGCATGCGCCCGGGTACCTACTGCGAACCGAAGATGACCTCGGTGGGCTCGCAGGACACCACCGGCCCGATGACCCGTGACGAGCTGAAGGACCTGGCCTGCCTGGGCTTCTCGGCCGACCTGGTGATGCAGTCGTTCTGCCACACCGCAGCGTACCCGAAGCCGGTGGACGTCAAGACCCACCACACGCTGCCCGAGTTCATCTCCACCCGTGGCGGCATCTCGCTGCGCCCGGGCGACGGCGTGATCCACAGCTGGCTCAACCGCATGCTGCTGCCCGACACCGTCGGCACCGGCGGTGATTCGCACACCCGTTTCCCGGTGGGCATTTCGTTCCCGGCCGGCTCGGGCCTGGTCGCCTTCGCGGCGGCCACCGGCGTCATGCCGCTGGACATGCCCGAATCGGTGCTGGTCCGCTTCAAGGGCAAGATGCAGCCGGGCGTGACCCTGCGTGACCTGGTCAACGCGATCCCGCTGTACGCGATCAAGTCCGGTCTGCTGACCGTGGCCAAGGCCGGCAAGAAGAACATCTTCTCCGGCCGCATCCTGGAAATCGAAGGTCTGCCGGAGCTGAAGGTCGAGCAGGCGTTCGAACTGTCCGATGCCTCGGCCGAACGTTCGGCCGCCGGTTGCTCGGTGCACCTGAACAAGGAGCCGATCATCGAGTACCTCACCAGCAACATCACGCTGCTGAAGTGGATGATCGCCGAGGGTTACCAGGACGCCCGTTCGCTGGCGCGCCGCATCGAGAAGATGGAAGCCTGGCTGGCCAACCCGGAGCTGCTGGCCCCGGATGCCGACGCCGAGTATGCCGCCGTCATCGAGATCGACCTGGCCGACATCCACGAGCCGATCGTGGCCTGCCCGAACGACCCGGATGACGTGAAGACGCTGTCCGACGTGGCCGGTGCGGCGATCGACGAAGTGTTCATCGGTTCGTGCATGACCAACATCGGTCACTTCCGCGCGGCCGCCAAGCTGCTGGAAGGCAAGCGCGACATCCCGACCAAGCTGTGGGTGGCCCCGCCGACCAAGATGGATGCTTCGGAGCTGACCAAGGAAGGCCATTACGGCACCTTCGGCACCGCCGGTGCACGCATGGAAATGCCGGGCTGCTCGCTGTGCATGGGCAACCAGGCGCAGGTGCGCGAAGGCGCGACGGTGTTCTCGACCTCGACGCGCAACTTCCCCAACCGTCTGGGCCGCAACTCCAACGTGTACCTGGGTTCGGCCGAACTGGCCGCGATCTGCTCGCGTCTGGGTCGCATCCCGACCAAGGAAGAGTACATGGCCGACATCGGCGTGCTGGATGCCAGCAGCAAGGACATCTACCGCTACATGAACTTCGACCAGATCGAGGACTACCAGGAAGTGGCCGGTACGGTTGCTGCCTGATCCGGGCGCCGGGCGGTGCCCGGCTCCGATGGCCATCGACCGTTGGTCGATGGATGAGAGACTAAAACACCCGGCGCGAGCCGGGTGTTTTTGTTACGGGAGAACCTGGGTGGCGGAGAGGTCAGCCTGTGGCGGCGCGCCGCTGCTGCCGGTCTCGTCGCCTGACGCGCTCTGCTGTTCGTCCGCCGACTTGCTGCAGGTCTGCGGTGCAGGGCGCACCTGCTGTGGCGACAGGCTGCCGTCGGCCTTCACCTGGCGGATGTGCAGGCGACACATGCTTTCGGCCACATCCATCTCGACCTCGTAGTCCTGACCTGGCCTGGGCACGAACTGTGCCGACAGCGTGCCCGCGCAGTGATAGTTGGCACTGTTTTCAATGCGGGCGTCGACAATGAGCGGTTTGCCGCCCGCCACCTCGTATTCTTCGTAGTTGGGCATGGAAAACAGCACGCTCTTCATGTTGCGCACCGTATTGGTCTCGGGGATGCCGATCACGATGTTCTTCGGGGCGCCGCCGAACAGGCCGCCGATGGCCCGCGCGTTGGACCGCTTGACCTCGATCTTGCCGCGATAGTCAGTGCTGCAGGTCGCCTCGGTATACACGGTGATGCCGCGTCCCGAGGCGCCGAAGATACGTACTCGTGCCGGCGGGACTACGCCGCCCGCATAGTCACTCAGGTCTTCGGTCGCAAGCGGGCGCGGGTAGAACGTGGGCATCTTTCTGGCCAGCTGGCCCACACAGTTCAGCGCAATCTCCGAGGAGGCAAGCTTGACCATGGCGTAGTCGTTGGCCTGCCATTGGTCCAGTGTGGCGGTTCGGTCGCTGTTGCTGCAGGTGGTCACCCCGTCCAACGTTCCATCGGCCCATCGCTGTTCGACCGAGGTACGGTGGTTGAGCCGGTATACCGGATTGTCGCGGCGATTGCCTTGGTGGACCAGCGCCCACTGGCCGACCAGGAACCGCAACGTGCTGCCTCCTGAGGGCAAGGCATCGGGAGCATGGCGAAAGTAGCTGGCCACCATTGCGTTGGCCATTGCGGGCATCAGCGTGATGCCCGGGCTCGGTTGGCTGTCGATGGTGCTACCGGGCAGCTTGTCGCGCAGGTAGTACTTGGGTCGGTTGTCGCCGAACACCTTTCCCAGGCCGGTCTGGTTGAGACTCTTGCTGTCCTCTGGCGTGACGATGCGCAGGACAAGGTCGGTCTGGCCGCGCCATAACGAGGTGGTGTCCGGGGCGCTATCGATCCGCACCCGGTCGGCCCAGTTGGCAGGATTCTCCGGGAGGGTGGCCGCGCCGACATTGTCGTTTGCGGGGGCCGCATTCGCGGCTGCCGAGGCGAGCAGAAGAGGGGCCAACAGGCGCCTGCTTGTGGGGGAAAGGCGTAATGCCATGATCTAACTCCTTGAAGGGCAAAAACAGAAACGCCGGCCATTCCTGGACCGGCGATGTTCATTGTGACGGACAAGAATGCAGGCGTGCGGCTACGCGATCAGCGGTCAACCCCGGGCCAACGCCATCAATCGCTCTGCAATCCGCTCCAGCGGCACCATTTCCTCGGCCGCGCCGATCCTCACTGCGCTGCCCGGCATGCCCCAGACCACGCTGGTGGCTTCATCCTGCACGAGGGTGGGGGCGCCGGCGTTGCGAAGATCCAGCAAGCCGCGGGCACCGTCGTCGCCCATGCCGGTCAGGATCGCGCCGATCGCGTTGGCGCCGGCGCTTTCGGCCACCGAGCGGAACAGGACATCGACCGCCGGCTTGTGCCGGTTGATCGGCGGGCCGTCGTCGATCCGGCAGCGCCAGCGGGCGCCGTCGCGGATCACGCGCAGGTGCTTGCCACCGGGCGGCAGGTAGGCGTGGCCGGGCAGGACCGCTTCGCCGTCGCTGGCTTCGCGCACGGACATTGCAGAATGGCGGTCCAGGCGCTCGGCGAACGGGGTGCTGAACTGCGCCGGCAGGTGCTGGGTCATCACCACGGCCGGGGCATCGGCAGGCAGGCCTTCCAGCACCACGCGCAGGGCCTCGGTGCCCCCGGCGGAGGCGCCGATCGCGATCAGGCGGTCGGTGGTGCGGAACTGGATGGAGCGCGGTGTCGCCACCGGCGCCACGGCACCCAGGGTGATCCGCGGCGGATTGGGCCGGGACAGCGGGCGCACGCGCGAGCGTGCGGCCATCTTGACCTTGGCGATGATCTCGTCGGCGTAGCCCTGCAGGCCACGGGCGACATCCAGCTTGGGCTTGGACACGAAGTCCACCGCGCCCAGCGCCAATGCCTGCAGCGTGGTGTCAGCGCCACGCTCGGTCAGCGAGGAGATCATCACCACCGGCAGCGGATGCAGGCGCATCAGGTTTTCCAGGAAGGCCAGGCCATCCATCCGTGGCATTTCCACGTCCAGGGTGATCACGTCCGGCGCCAGGCGCTTGATCTTCTCGCGCGCCAGCAGGGGGTCGGCAGCGGTGCCGACGACCTCGATGCCGGGATCGCTGGCGAGGATCTCGCTCAGCATCTGGCGGACGACCGCCGAGTCGTCGACGATCAGCACTTTGCAGGGCACACCGTGGGTCATTCGAACAGCTCCACGCCGCCGGTGACCGGGGCCTTGGACAGGCGGGCGCGCACGGCCGATTCGGTCGCGGCCACTTCGGCTTCATGCGCGTGCGGCAGGCGCTGCACGACCACGCGGCCGGTATCGGCGAAGAACCACACCTTGCGTGGATGGATGCCGCACAGGTCCTCGGCGATGATTGGAATGTGCTCGGCCTGCAGGTACTGGCGCACGAACTCGGCGTTGCGGGTGCCGACCGGGTTGCTGGTGAAGCCCTTGAGCACGTTGGCCCCGCCGAACACCTTGGCCTCCAGCCGCTTGCGGTGTGCGCCGCGCTTGAGCAGATCGTTGATCAGCAGTTCCATCGCGTAGCTGCCGTAACGCGCGGGCGCGCCATCACCGACGTTGCCCTCGGGCAGCAGGAAGTGGTTCATGCCGCCGATCTTGAGCACTGGATCGCGCAGGCAGGCGGCCACGCAGGAGCCCAGCGTGGTGGTCAGTGCGGTGTTGTCATCCACGGCCAGGTACTGGGTCGGCAGCAGCTTGGCGGCGGTCACCTGGAAGCGGCTGTCGAAATAGCGCATCACCTCGTCGTTACGGATCGGCAGACTCATACCGGTGCTCCCGGCGCGCGTTTGTACAGCGTGCGGCCGCAGGGCTGGATCAGGTCGGCGGCGTGCAGGTAGTTCTCCGAGTGGCCGGTATAGAGCAGGCCGTCATCGCCCATGTGCTGGATGAGACGCGAGAGGATCCCGCGCTGGGTCGGTTTATCGAAATAGATCATCACGTTGCGGCAGAACAGGGCATCGAACGGGCCGCCGACGTCGTAACGGTTGGCGAGCAGGTTGAGCGGGCGGTAGTCGATGAGGTCACGCAGGGCCGGATTGACCCGGCAATGGCCTTCGTTGGGCCCGGTACCGCGCTGGAAGTAGCGCTTTCGGAGGGCCGGATCCAGCCCGGCGACGCGGTCGATCGCGTACACGCCGCGGCTGGCGGTGGCCAACACCTGGGTGTCCACGTCGGTCGCCAGGATGCGTACCGGCGGTTTGAGCGTGCCAAAGGTCTCGCAGGCCGTGATGGCCATCGAGTAGGGCTCTTCGCCGGTCGAAGCCGCGCATGACCACAGCTGCAGCGTGCCATGGCCGGCGCGAAGGCGCAGTTCCTCGGTGAGCTTCTCGAAGTGGTGCGGTTCGCGGAAGAACGCGGTGAGGTTGGTGGTCAGCGCGTTGGTGAACGCCTGCCATTCGTCACCGCCGTGGGCTTCGAGCTGGTCCAGGTAGTCGCTGAAGCTGCGCATGCCGAGCGCACGCAGCCGCCGCGACAGCCGTCCATAGACCATGTCGCGCTTGGCCGGCGCCAGCGAGATGCCGACGCGCTGGTAGATCAGCTCGCAGACGCGGCGGAAGTCACGGTCGGCGAACTCGAATTCGCGAGCGTTCGGTGAAGCGGCGTTGGCGGGGGGCGTGGACACGGGCGGACTCGCAGGGGAAGGGGGTGCGGTGATCGCGGGATCGCCGCGGGAACTCAGAATGCTTGCCAGTTGCCGTCATCGGCCGGCGTGCTGCGCGGGGTGCGCACCGGGGCGGCGGCAGGCGGTGCCGGCGGTACCGGGCGGCTGGGGCGGCGCATCGGGGCCAGCTCGGCAACCGCACGGGCGGTCACGGCACTGACCGCCTGGGCGACCTGATTGTCCAGCCGGAAGATCGCCACCGCATCGGCCAGCTGGGTGGCCTGTTCTTCCATCGCGCGTGCGGCGGCAGTGGCTTCTTCCACCAGGGCGGCGTTCTGCTGGGTGGTCTCGTCCATCTGCACCACGGTCTGATTGACCTGGTCGATGCCGGCGGACTGTTCCTGCGAGGCAGCGGAAATCTCGGCCATGATGTCGGTCACGCGCTGCACCGAGGCCACGATCTCGCCCATGGTGGCACCGGCCTGGTTGACCAGCTGGGAGCCCTCGGCGACCTTGCCGACGGAGTCGTCGATCAGGCCCTTGATCTCCTTGGCCGCGCCGGCCGAGCGCTGGGCAAGCGTGCGAACCTCTGAGGCGACCACCGCAAAGCCGCGGCCCTGCTCGCCGGCACGCGCGGCTTCCACCGCGGCGTTCAGCGCCAGGATATTGGTCTGGAAGGCGATGCCGTCGATGACCGAGATGATCTCGGCGATCTTCCTGGAGGAGGTCTGGATCGCGGCCATGGTGGTCACCACTTCGCCAACGACGTTCCCGCCCTGGGAGGCCACCGTGTGTGCGCCGATTGCCAGCTGGTTGGCCTGGCGGGCATGTTCGGCGTTCTGGCGCACCGTGGAGGTGAGTTCCTCCATCGAGGCGGCGGTCTCTTCCAGGTTGGCGGCCTGCTGCTCGGTGCGGCGCGACAGATCGCTGTTGCCGGTGGCGATTTCACCGGCGGCCAGGTTGATGCTGCCGGCGGCCTCCTGGATCTGGCCGACGATCTGGGTCAGCTGCGCAACGGTGGCGTTGGCATCGTCACGCATGGTGGCGAAGACGCCCTGGAAATCGCCGTGCATGCGCGCGGTCAGATCGCCTTCGGCAATGGCCGACAACAACTGCGAGAGCTTGCCCAGGTTCTCATCGCTGACCTGCATCATCGCGTTGAGGTGACCGATCATCCGGCGGAAATCGTGATCGAAGCGGGCGGCATCGCCCCGCTGGCTGAAATCGCCGGCGGCGGCGGCCGCAGCCAGGCGCTGGATCTCGCCATTGATGCTGCCCAGGTTCTGCTTGACCGCATCGACGGTGCTGGTGATGGCGGCCTTCTCCCCCGGGTAGCGCGCGATATCCGCGCTGAGGTCGCCCTGTGCGTAACGCTGCACCACCGCCAGTACTTCGTCCATGGTCTGCACGTGCGCGCCGACCAGGGTGTTGGTCTCGTGCACCATCAGGCCGTACTCGCCGGGGAAGGCGGTTTCGTCCATGCGGTAGCCGGTGTTGCCGGCGTCATGGCGGCTGGCCATCTCGCGCTGGCCGCTGATCACCGCGTGCAGCTGTTCCTGCATGCGCGCCATGCTTTCCAGCAGGCGGCCGGGTTCGTCATGGGCCTGCTCGCCGATGCGGCTGTCCAGCTTGCCGCGGGCGATGCTCTCGGCCACATGGGTGGCCTGGCGCAGGGGCAGGGTGATGCGGTTGCCGATCAGCCAGCTCAGCGCCAGCACGATCAGCACCACGCCGCCGCCGGTCGCCGCCATGATGGCGGTGAACACCAATGCCTGCTGCTGCACATCGTCCATGTAGACGCCGCTGCTGATCACCCAGTTCCATGGTGCGTACATGCCGGCATAGGCGACTTTCTCCACCACCTTCTCGGTGCCCGGCTTGGCCCACTGGTAGGAGACGAAGCCGCCGCCGAGGCGGGCCATGCCGATCTGGTCGTAGTACACGCGCACCCCGTCATCGGTGCGGTAGTCCTTCATGTCCTGCCCGATCAGCTCCTTGCGGAACGGATGCATGAGCATGCGGTAGTTCGTGTCGTACACGTTGAAGTAGTAGGTGTCGCCGTCGGCACGCATGCTTTCCAGCGCCGTCAGCGCGGCCTGCTTGGCCGCGGCTTCGGTCAGTTCACCGCTGTCCGCCAGCCGGTGGTAGTGCTCCAGGATGCCGTAAGTAAGCTCGACCTGGGTCTTCAGGCTGTCCTTGCGGGTGTCGGTCAGATCCAGGTACTGCATGCGCGCAGCGACCACCGACAGGGCGATGACACCCAGGGCGATCAGCACGGTCAGCAGGTTGAGCTTGCGCCTGACGGACAGGTTGGAGAAATACGGGTTCCAGCGGCGGAATAGATTCATGGGCAGGGCATCTGAGCGGGCAAAAGCACGTGGCGATGCCAGGAGCACGCGGTGGCGATCACCATCCTGGCTGGCCGCGACGACGTGTCGGGCAATGCTGTTATCGGCCGGATCCGGCGAGTATTGAGTGCGTTGCCTATCGGCCATTCAGCCGGCCAACAAAAAACCCCGGTGCCGAAGCACCGGGGCCTGTCATTCACAACACGCCGCAGGGCGGCTTAGAACTCCTGCCAGTCGCCGTCGGCCAGTTCGGTGGCCACCGGGCGCGAGGCCGGGCGACGCACTGCAGCCTGCGCCAGCGGCGCGCGGACGGCGCGCGGCGGGGCTGCCACGACCGGAGCGGGTGCGAGCTCATGCTCGTCCAGCTTGAAGATCGACACCGCATCGGTCAGATGGCCGGCCTGTTCTTCCATCGCACGGGCGGCGGCGGTGGCTTCTTCCACCAGCGCGGCGTTCTGCTGGGTGGTCTCATCCATCTGCACCACGGTCTGGTTGACCTGCTCGATGCCGGCGGACTGCTCCTGCGAGGCCGCGGAGATCTCGGCCATGATGTCGGTCACGCGCTGCACCGAGGCGACGATCTCGCCCATGGTGGCGCCCGCCTTCTGCACCAGCGCCGAGCCATCATTGACCTTGCCGACGGAGTCGTCGATCAGGCCCTTGATCTCCTTGGCCGCACCGGCCGAACGCTGGGCCAGGGTGCGTACTTCGGAGGCCACGACCGCGAAGCCGCGCCCCTGTTCACCGGCGCGTGCCGCTTCGACGGCCGCGTTCAACGCGAGGATGTTGGTCTGGAAGGCGATGCCGTCGATGACCGAGATGATCTCGGCGATCTTCTTGGACGAGGTCTGGATCGCGCTCATGGTCGTGACGACCTGGCCGACCACGTCACCGCCCTGCGAGGCCACGGTGTGCGCACCGATGGCGAGCTGATTGGCCTGGCGGGCATGCTCGGCGTTCTGGCGCACGGTGGACGTCAGTTCCTCCATCGAGGCCGCGGTTTCTTCCAGGTTGGCGGCCTGCTGTTCGGTACGGCGCGACAGGTCACTGTTGCCGGTGGCGATCTCGCTGGCGGCCGAGTTGATCTGCTGGCTGGAGTGCTTGATCCGGGTGACGATGCCGCTGAGCTGCTCGGCGGTGGCGTTGGCGTCGTCGCGCATCCTGGCGAACACGCCCTGGAAGTCGCCGTGCATACGCACGGTCAGGTCGCCCTGGGACAGCGCGGCGAGCAGGTTGGAGACCTGTTCGATGCTGGCCGAGTTGGCATCCAGCAGGCCGTTGAGCTGCTGGGCCAGCTGCAGGAAGAAGCCTTCCTTGCCATCGCTGTCGATGCGGCCGGAGAGGTCGCCGGCTGCGGCCTGGGCGATCACGCGGGCCACTTCGGCTTCCACCAGGGCTTCCGGAGTGCGGTCGCGCCATTCGATGACGTGGCCGACGGTCTCACCCTGTTCGTTGGCGATCGAGGAGATGACCTGGGCGAACTGGGCTTCGCCGAACTGCATCGGGCGGCGGCTGACGCCGTGCTGCTGCAGCTGGGCCAGGGTCTTGGGATCCATTTCGCTGCCGTGCTCCAGCGCGGCGGCCGACTTGCCGATCAGCGAGGCGGCGGCGTCGAAGTCCGGCAGGTCCTTGCGGATGTCGGCTTCGTACTGGCTCAGGGTCTGCTGCAGGGCGCGGTTGCTGTACACGATGGTGTGGTGCGCATCGGTCAGGTAGACGCCAGTGGAGCTGTAATCCAGCGCAGTCCGGATGCGCAGGTTCTCGCGGGCGATGGCCTGGTCGGTTTCGGTACGCTCGCGCAGATCGCGCTGCATGCGCTGCATGGCCTGCAGCAGATCGCCGACTTCATCCTTGCGGCTGACATCGATATGGCCGTCCAGCTTGCCGCTGGCCACATCGTTGGCGACCGAGACGGCGCCGCGCATGCTGCCCACCAGTGAACGGGCAAACAGATACACCAGCACCAGGCCCAGGGCGGCGCCGCCGAGCAGGGTGACGACGGTCAGCGTGGCCGAGGCGGCATAAGTGGATTCGGCTTCTTCGCGGGAGGCGCGCGAGAGGCGGTTGTCTTCGGCGATCAGCGCTTCGAGCGCGGCCGAGGCCTTGCGATGCTTGGCGCGGGTTTCACCGACAAAGGTGTCCACGGCATCGTCGGGCAGGTCCAGCTCGAGCATTTCGGTGACGGCGTCGTAGGACGCCAGCGAGTCCGTCCAATCCTTGGCGAAGGTGTCAAACAGCTTCTTCTGCTGCGGATTGTCGATCAGCGCGGGGTATTTTTTGATCGAGGCATCGATCTGGGTGCGAAGCTCCGCCGCGCGGGACTTGGCTTCGGCCTTGACGTCATCGCTGGCGCGGATGAGGCCCTGGTAAGCGGAGTTGCGGTACTCGCCGACCATGCCACGCAGCTCGCCGGCCATGCGGATGCTGTCCATCCGGGGTCCGGCCAGTTCGGTGGTGACGTTGTTGAGTGAGTGCAGGCCACGATAGGCCACGATGCCCTGCAGCAGCATTACCAGCAGGAGGACGCCGAAAGTCAGCATCAACTTGGGCATCAGTTTGAGGTTGTTGATCCACGGCATGGCAGGTGCGGTCTCCAGTGGCAAACGCGTCCGGCCGTCGGGGCCGGTTGCAGCGACCACGCCGGCCTGGGCCGGCGTGGCAGGGCGTACGGGGAATTACTTGATGTTGGCCAGCTTCAGGCCGGCCGGCGAGCTGACTTCGATTTCAGCGCGCGAGGCATCGCGGGCGATCTTGCCGATCACGCAGACGGTCTTGCCTTCCAGCGATTCCAGCGGGAAGCTGAACTTGTCGCGGTTGGCGCCGGCGATGCGGGCCGAGAAGGTGTGGCGCGGGAAAGCGCCGCCCATGTACAGGAAGGTCGGCTGGCCTTCAGAGCCTTCGGCGTACCGGGCCTTTTCGACCTTGCCGCAGACCATGCCGTCCTTGCCGACCGAGCGCGGGGCCATTTCCGGCGGAATCATTTCACCGGACTGGGCGAATGCAGTAGAGGTGGAAGAGGCGATCACGGCGACCGAGAACAGGGCAAGCAGGGACTTCATCGGGAAGATTCTCCGGGGATATGGGCAGTTGGCCCGGCCATGGGCGATCCAGTGCAGCCGGGTTCTGAAACCAGCTATCGGCCGGTCCGGGCGGAACTGAAGCACGTTTTTTCGTCAGCGGCCGCCACGGTACGTACCGGGCGCAGACAGCGCTTTGTTCTGTGACGTATGTCTCAGGCTGCGACGTCGTCGATGACCGGGGCCTGGCCCATGTCGGCGCTGTCGAGCAGGGTTTCGATATCCAGCAGGATCAGCATGCGATCGTCCTGGGTGCCGATGCCGGAGATGAAGCGGGTATCGACGGCGGCGCCGAACTCGGGCGTCGGGCGGATCTGATCGGCAGCCAGCGGGATGACGTCGGAGACGCTGTCGACGACGATGCCGACGACGCGGTCTTCGACGTTGAGCACGATCATGACGGTGAAGGCGTCGTAGGTGGCATTTTCCAGGCGCAGCTTGAGGCGCAGGTCGATGACGGGGACGATGGTGCCGCGCAGGTTGATGACGCCTTTGATGTAGTCCGGGGCATCGGGGACGCGGGTGACGGAGTCGTAGCCGCGGATTTCCTGGACTTTAAGGATGTCCACGCCGTAGTGCTCGGCGCCGAGGGTGAAGCTGAGGTATTCGCCGCCGTCGCTGGCGGCGTTGGTATTCTTGTCGTTCATCGAGGGGTCCTGGGTCGGGCGTGGCGGTCGAATAACCGGGGGTCACGCTGGATATCGGCCTGGCCGGGGGCGACTTTAGGGTGCTTGGCGAGAGCAACGGCGTTGGCGGTGCTGCGTTCGGCGGCTGGGCTGGTGTGGGTGGGGGCGTGTCCCGCCAACCCACCCGCGCCGACCCGGTCACGCAGCATCAAACCGCCGAGCAGTTGAGGCAGCCATCAACTCTCCCCATTCTTCCTCGCACTGCGCTGCCGGTCGATGCGGAAGATGTAGCGCTGGATCGCGCTGTCGCCACCGCGCGGGAGGTCGTCGAAGCGCATGCCGATGCGCTTCATCTCGACACCGTTGGGCAGCTTGACCGCCAACTGGTTGCAGACGATCAGCGAGACATGCAGCGGGCTGCCGTCGGGGAGGTCGAGCTGGGCGGCGTAGCGTTTCTGCAGGGAGAATACGTTGCAGTCCACCGGCACCGTGACGGCCAGGCCGCCGCCGCTGATGTCCACCACGCGCAACTGCAGGATCTCACTGCGGTCTTCGTTGATCGGGAACTGCAGGTGGGGCGAATCGGTGATCGGCGTTTCCAGCCGGTACAGTTCGCGGCGCTGCAGGTGCACCAGCTCGTCGGGGAAGGGCACGCGGAAAGCAACATGCCCTTCGTTGCGAACGCGTTCCAGGCCATCCAGGCGGAAGCGCACCATCACCCGGTCCAGCTGGGCGAAGCAGAGCAGGTGGCCGGCGTCTTCGGCGGCGCGGTTGGCGGGCTCGGACGGGCTGCCGTCCAGCAGCAGCCAATCGTCGTCTTCGTCCAGTTCCAGCACCGCGGTGGGGAAGGATTGATCGCGGCCGCCCAGATGGGCGTTGATCAACGAACGCTGGTCGATCAGCGCCTGCAGCAACTGCCGGATCTGGCGGGGATTGCGGACCAGGTACCTGTCATCCGTGCCGTCGTCGTGCGCGGCATGGGATCGGTCGTGTGCGTCGAGGCTGCCTTCGGACATGGAATCTGCTGAGTTGGGCGGGTGCTGGCATGCGTAGATGCCGGGGCTCAGTCCGTTTATCGGCAGTAGTTCACATTTATGTAGGGGAATTGTGCGGCTGTGGCGTGGCATGGCACCGGCGAAACGACGACACCCCGCCGGAGCGGGGTGTCGAAGGTCGATCGATCACGTGCCGAACGCGATCAGAATTCCTGCCACTCGGTATCGTTGGCCAGGGCCGGTTCACGGCTCATGACACGGCGGGGCGCGGCCACCACGCTGCGCGGCTTGGCCGGTGCCGCAGCGCGCGGCGGGGCGGGTGCGCGGATGACGGCTGCGGGTGCTGCGTGCGCCTGGCCCTCCAGCTTGAACAGCGCGACCGCATCGGTCAGATGGCCGGCCTGTTCTTCCATGGCACGGGCGGCGGCGGTGGCTTCTTCCACCAGCGCGGCGTTCTGCTGGGTGGTCTCATCCATCTGCACCACGGTCTGGTTGACCTGCTCGATGCCGGCGGACTGCTCCTGCGAGGCCGCGGAGATCTCGGCCATGATGTCGGTCACGCGCTGCACCGAGGCGACGATCTCACCCATGGTAGCGCCGGCCTGGTTGACCAGTTGCGAGCCTTCGGCGACCTTGCCGACCGATTCGTCGATCAGGCCCTTGATCTCCTTGGCCGCGCCGGCCGAGCGCTGGGCCAGGGTGCGCACTTCGGAGGCGACGACCGCGAACCCACGACCCTGCTCACCGGCACGGGCGGCTTCCACCGCGGCGTTCAGCGCCAGGATGTTGGTCTGGAAGGCGATGCCGTCGATCACGGTGATGATGTCGGCGATGCGGCGCGAGGAGGCGTCGATCTCGTGCATGGTGCTGACCACGCGGCCCACCACATCACCGCCCTGCGACGCGACCGAGTGCGCGCCGATGGCAAGCTGGTTGGCCTGACGGGCGTGTTCGGCGTTCTGGCGCACGGTGGAGGTCAGTTCCTCCATCGAAGCCGCGGTTTCTTCCAGATTGGCGGCCTGCTGCTCGGTACGGCGCGACAGATCGTTGTTGCCCGAGGCGATCTCGCCGGCCGCGGTGCTGATGCTGGAGGACGCCTGCTGGATGCGGCCGACGATCTGGGTCAGCTGGGCGACGGTGGTGTTGGCGTCGTCGCGCATCGAGGCGAACACGCCGTGGAACTCGCCCTGCATGCGCGCGGTGAGGTCGCCGTTGGCGATGGACTGCAGCAGGTGCGAGAGCTGGGACAGATTGCCGTCGGCGACCTGCATCATCGTGTTGAGGTGCTCGATCATGACCCGGAAGTCGTGGTCGAAGCGCGTCGCATCGCCACGCTGGGTGAAGTCACCTGCAGCAGCGGCCTGGGCCAGCGACTGGATTTGGGTGTTGATCGCCAGCAGGCTCGCCTTGGCCGCATCCATTGATTCGTGCAGGATCGCGCGGGTGCCGGGCAGGCGGCGGGCGTTCGGCGAGAGGTCGCCGGCGGCGTACTGGTTCAGGACGTTGATCGCGTCCTTGATTGAATCCAGGTGCTCGAAGATCACCGTGTTGATGCCAACGGCCAGCTGGCCATACACGCCCGGAAAATCTTCCGGAATACGGTGGCTGATGTCCGGGCCGGCGTGCATTTCCACCATCTGCTGGGTCTGCTCGGAGAAGCGGCGCAGCATCACGGTCATGTCGCGGGTGGCGGTCAGCATCTTGCCGGCTTCATCCTTGCTGGTGGCCTGGATGTTGACCGACAGATCGCCACGGGCGACCGACTGGATGGCGTGCACGGCCTGGCCGAGCGGGCGGGTGATGGCGCGCGAGATCACGACGCCCATCACGGCAGCCAGCAGCGACAGCAGCACGATGCAGCCGATGATCGCGTAAACGCTGTTCTGGTGCGTGGCGTTGGCGCTCTCGATGCGGCTGGCCATCACGCCGTTGCTGAACTCACCCAGGTCCTTGAGCGCGGCGAACAGCGCACGGCGCGCCGGGCGCGATTGTTCATCGGAAATCTGCTGGGCAGTGACGCCGTCGCCGGCGGCGATGGCATCCTTGATCAGGCCGTTGGCCTTGAAGTAATCGGCGGTGCGGGCGGCAACCACTTCGTACAACTGACGTTCCTTGTCGCCGGCCGGCAGCAGCGCGTAGGCGGCCAGCTCGGCGTTGACGATCTTGCCGGTGTCGGCCATGCGCTTGTCGTAGTCGGCGACCGACTCCGGCTTGTCCAGCACGGTCAGCTGGGCCATTTCGTAGGTGCGGAACTCGCCGAGCTGCGCACGCACTTCGCCCAGGTGCTGCACGGAGGGAATGTCGTTGGTGCTCATCGCGCGCAGCTGGGCGTTGGCTTCGCCCAGGCGGAGCAGGGCGAAGCTGCCCAGGGCCAGTGTCATCAACGTGGTGAGGGTGAAGCCTACCGCCAGCTTGCGGGCGATGGGCAGGTCGTGGAACCACTTCATGATTGGAACTCCGGGCAGGGCAGTGACGCACAGCCGTGGGGTGCTGGGCGGAATCAGCGGGGATGGGAGAGAGTGGAGCGGAGGAGCGCGACGGTTGCCGTGGTCGCTACTTCGGATAGCGGCGCTGATCGACCGCAACTTGATAGTGCTGCGTCACATTTTTTTCACGTTTGCCATCACGGTTCAGCGGGCGGCGATGGTTGCTGTTGCAAGGGTTTGAGCGGGCTCGTCCGTACGCAAGCGGACGGTGGGAGGGGATGCTCGCTGCCATCGTCCGCTGATGGAGTTCACAGTTCCGCGCACCGTGATCACCGACGCCCACGCACGCCCACAAACGAACGCCGCCGCTCCCGGGGGAGCGGCGGCGTCGGGGACAGCATGCTGTAGGCGCGTTATGCGGCCTGTGGCACCTTGAGCGACCGCACCAGGCC
>NZ_JASCOO010000076.1:0-19451 GCF_029959485.1 Stenotrophomonas sp. PS02301 | reverse complement strand
GCCCATCCCGGGGCCGGTGTGTTGACGGTGACGGTGGCGGCCTGCGGCGGGCACCTACCGGGGTGGGGTCCAGTCGTTTATTATCAAGCACTAACAGTGCATTCCCAAGGTGTGGTCTAAGGTGGCGAAACAGGTCCCGGAACGAGCCAAGGCGTCCGACAGCAAGGCAGCGCCGCGCAAACCGGCTGGCGAGGACAATCCGCGCCGGCAGCGCCTGTGGCGCGACCTGGGGTTGATCGCGGTCGCCCCGGCATTGCTGTATCTGGTCGCCAGTCTGTTCACCTACTCGGCCACCGACCCCGGCTGGTCGCACACTGGCAGCGTGGTCGCGCCGGTCCACAACATGGGCGGTCGCGCCGGTGCCTGGATCGCCGACGTCCTGCTGCAGCTGTTCGGCTACATGGCCTTCGTGCTGCCGATCGTGCTGGGCGCACTGGCCTGGATCGCGATGTTCGGGCTCAAGCGCGAGGCCAAGGGTGAGCATGACCTGGATCCGGCGCTGCGCCTGGTCGGCCTGGTCGGCTTCCTGATCGCCGGCACCGGTTTCCTGCACCTGCGCCTGTTCGTGGCCGATGTGGCCCATGCCGGTGGCATCCTCGGCAAGCTGGTGGGCAGCTCGCTCAGCGTCGGTTTCGGCGCGTTGGGCGCCAACCTCTTCGTGCTGGTCCTGTTGCTGGCCTCGATCACGCTGGCCACGGGCATCTCCTGGTTCGTGGTGATGGAGAAGATCGGCAACTGGGTGCTGGCACTGCCGCCGCTGTTCAACAAGAAGAAAGAGCAGGCCACCGAGTGGCAGCAGACCCGCGCGATGCGCGAGGAACGCCAGGAAGTGCGCAAGGTCGACGCCGAGGTCCGCGCCAAGCGCGAGCCGGTCAAGATCGAACCGCGCCCGGAGCCGGTGCTGGAGAAGAGTGATCGCGCCAAGCGCGAGACCCAGATTCCGATGTTCCGCGGGGTCAATGGCGATGGCTCGGATGTGCCGCCGCTGGCGCTGCTGGATGATCCCAAGCCGCAGCCCAAGGGCTACGACGAAGGCACGCTGGAGACGCTCTCGCGCCAGATCGAGTTCAAGCTCAAGGACTTCCGCATCGATGCACAGGTGGTCGGTGCCTATCCCGGCCCGGTCATCACCCGCTTCGAAATCGAGCCGGCCCCTGGCATCAAGGTCAGCCAGATCAGTTCGCTGGACAAGGACATCGCGCGCGGTCTGTCGGTGAAGTCGGTGCGCGTGGTCGATGTGATCCCGGGCAAGTCGGTGGTGGGTCTGGAGATCCCCAACGTCACCCGCGAGATGATCTATCTCTCCGAACTGCTGCGCTCCAAGGAGTACGACAAGTCCGCCAGCGTGCTGACGCTCGCGCTGGGCAAGGACATCGCCGGCCGGCCGACCGTGGCCGACCTGGCGCGCATGCCGCATCTGCTGGTGGCCGGTACCACCGGCTCGGGCAAGTCCGTGGCGGTCAATGCGATGGTGCTGAGCCTGCTGTACAAGGCCTCGCCGAAAGACCTGCGGATGCTGATGATCGACCCGAAGATGCTCGAGCTGAGCGTCTACCAGGGCATCCCGCATCTGCTGGCGCCGGTGGTCACCGACATGAAGGAGGCCGCCAACGGCCTGCGCTGGTGCGTGGCCGAAATGGAGCGGCGCTACAAGCTGATGAGCGCAGTGGGCGTGCGCAACCTGGCCGGCTTCAACAAGAAGGTCAAGGATGCCCAGGACGCCGGACAGCCGATGATGGACCCGCTGTTCAAGCCCAACCCGGAACTCGGCGAGGCCCCGCGTCCGTTGGAGACGCTGCCCTTCATCGTCATCTTCATCGACGAATTCGCCGACATGATGATGATCGTCGGCAAGAAGGTGGAAGAACTGATCGCGCGCCTGGCGCAGAAGGCGCGTGCGGCCGGCATCCATCTGATCCTGGCCACCCAGCGCCCCTCGGTGGACGTGATCACCGGCTTGATCAAGGCCAACATCCCGACCCGTATCGGCTTCCAGGTCAGCTCGAAGATCGATTCGCGCACCATCCTCGATCAGTCCGGCGCGGAAACGCTGCTGGGCCACGGCGACATGCTGTATCTGCCGCCGGGCACCGCGTTGCCGGACCGCGTGCATGGTGCGTTCGTCTCCGATGAGGAGGTGCACCGCGTGGTCGAACATCTCAAGGCGAGCGGCCCGACCGACTACATCACCGGCGTGCTGGACGAAGTGCAGATGATGGGCGATGGCGTCGTGGTCGGCCCCGGTGGCTTGCCCGAGGCAGGCGGCGGTGGCGGCGATGAGTCCGATCCGCTGTACGACGAAGCTCTGCGCATCGTCACCGAAACCCGTCGTGCCTCCATCTCCGGCGTGCAGCGTCGCCTGAAGATCGGCTACAACCGTGCCGCGCGCCTGATCGAAGCGATGGAGGCGGCTGGCGTGGTCAGCCCGCCCGAGCACAACGGCGACCGCAGCGTGCTGGCGCCGCCCCCGCCCAAGTAACGCCGGGCCCGGCCTGGCTGCGTAGAACCCGGGCGCGACCCGGGTGTTGCCGAGCACAAGGAACCTGCAATGAAGCCGATGATCTGGACGATGCTGGGCGCCATGACGCTCGCGCCCGTAGTGGCGTGGGCCGATGCCCAGCCCGTGCCGGCACCCGTGACACCCGTGGCACCGCCCAGCCCGGGCGGGCAGAGCGGCCCGGCCGCGGGCGCTGAAGCGCAGGCCAACAACAACTTCAGCTTCGTGCGCTATCGCGCCGACTACGTGGTGCGCCCGGATGCGGGCAACACGCAGACCGAAGCGTACGAGATCCTGCTCAAGACCACATCGGCGGTCGAGCAGTTCAGCCAGGTGCGGCTGAGCTACAGCGAGAAGATGGAAACGCTGGAGGTGCTGCAGGCCTACACCCTGACCGCCGATGGCCAGCGTCGGGACGTGCCGGCCGACCGCATCTACACGCAGGAAAGCTATTCCAGCGCGGCGGCGGCGATGTACGCCGACCGCAAGGTGCGCGTGGTGGTCTTCCCGAATCTGGCGCCCGGCACGCGCGTGGTCTACCAGACCCGGCGCACCCAGAACACGCCGTACTTCCCGGGCTATTTTGGCCTATGGGAAACCTTCAGCGTATTCACCCAGTACGACGATGCCCGCGTGACCCTGAGCGCGCCTGCCGATCTACCCATGCAGGTGGAACAGCGGGGCGTGCAGGGCAGCCAGGCGCCGCGTGTGCGCAATGGCATGGCACGCTGGGAATGGACGTACCGGCGCACGGATCCACTGAAGGCGCAGAACTGGTCCGCCGCCGCGTGGGAGTACAGCCCCACCATCATGGCCAGTACGTACCGTGACTGGTCGCAGGTGGCGCAGGCCTACCAGCTCAAAGGTGGCGAGGCCGCTGCTGTCACGCCGCAGATCCAGGCGCTGGCCGACGAGCTCACCCGTGGCATCACCGACCGTCGCGAGCAGGCCGCCGTGCTGTATCGCTGGGTGGCGCAGAATATCCGCTACGTGGCGGTGTACCTGGGCAATGGCGGGCTGGAACCCAACCCGGCGCAGAGCATCCTCGACAATCACTACGGCGACTGCAAAGACCATGTCGTGATTCTGGAGGCGTTGTTGGCAGCGCGTGGCATCCAGAGCACGCCGGTGCTGATCGGTGCCGGCGGTGGGCCGACGCTGCCGGCGATTCCGCTGCTGGGCCGTTTCGACCACGCCATCACCTACATCCCCGAGTTCGACCTGTACCTGGACTCGACCGCGCCCTATGCGCGTGTTGGCCAGCTGCCCGAGGGCGATCTTGGCGCGCCGGTGCTGCATACCCGTCAGGCCGTGGTGGCGCGCACTCCGGCCAACGATGCCTCGCGCAACGGCACCGGGATCGAGGCGGCGTTCCGGTTCGATCCGGCGGGCAATCTGTCTGGCCAGACCGTGCTGCACCCCAGCGGCGTGACCGAAATTGGCATGCGCGGTGCTTTCGCACGGCTCAACGCGCAGAACCGGGCGCGTGCCGAAGAATCGATGATGGCCGCGTCCGGCTTCGACGGCAGCGGTGCACTGACACTGCTGGGCGACCCGCAGGACCTGACCCGGCCGTTCAACTTCCGCTATGACTTCCTGGCCAGCGACTATGTCGATTTTGGCGTGGTCGGCGGGATGGTGCTGCCTGACGCCCCGGGCAGCCAATCATTCCGTGACCTGTATGCCAGCACGTCGGCGCCGGAAAACGCCACGCCGTTCTATTGCAACGATAGTCTGCGCGATGAGCGCTACCAGCTGACGTTCCCGGCGAACGTGCCGATCGTGGCGATCCCGCGCAGCCAGCACTTCGGCAATGCGGCGGGTGAGTACCAGGTGGACTGGACGCGCGAGGGGCAGCTGATCACCGCGCACCATCGGCTGCACCAGCGGGCCGTGCGCGGGGCGGATGCGCTGTGCCAGCCGGAGGATTACGCCGCCTTCCGCGAGCTGTACCAGCAGGTCCGTCGCGGCTTCCGCGGGCAGGTGGTGTATGGGGATCTGAAGACGGTGCAGGCCGGCCCATGAGGGCCCTCGAAGTGTCTCGTTTCCAGCGCATAATGTGTCCCTGATCGCCCATTCAGCATTGAATGGGCACACTCCCGTCCATCCTTCCCATTCGCCTGGATACCCGCATGCACACCACTTTCCGCCGCTCCCTGCTTGCTGCCACCCTGGTCGTGGCCAGTGTCGGCTCGGCGTCGGCCTGGGCCGGCGCCCGTGATGAGCTCAACCGCTTCACCCAGGGCCTGAAGGGCCTGGACGGGCAGTTCAGCCAGCAGGTGTTTGACAGCAAGGGCAAGGTGAAGGAGAACACCAGCGGCCGCGTTGCGTTGTCCGCACCGCGCCTGTTCCGCTGGGAATACATCAAGCCGCACGAGCAGCTGATCGTGGCCGATGGCAAGAAGGTCTGGGTGTACGAGCCGGACCTTGAGCAGGCCAGCGTGCGCCCGCAGGGGCAGGAAGAGCAGAACAGCCCGCTGACCGCGCTGATCAATCCGGCCCTGCTGGACAAGCAATACGACGTCAGCGAAGAGGCCGCCGTGCGCGATGGCCTGCAGTGGCTGTCGCTGAGCCCGAAGCGTGAGACCGACACTGCCTTCCAGTACGCCGCGCTGGGTTTCAATGCGCAGGGCCTGGCCCGCATGGAAGTAGTAGATGCGGTGGGCCAGCGCACGGTGATCAGCTTCACCGGGTGGAAGCGCAACCCGAGCTTCGCCTCGGGCACCTTCAGCTTTACCCCGGCCAAGGGTGTGGACGTCATCGGCGAGTAACGGCCGCGGGCGTTCGGCCGCGATAGAATAGAGACGTGGCCAGAAACCGAACGACTTTCAACGGGCCCGATCTGCTGACCGTGGATCGGGACAACATGCGCCCGCTTGCCGAGCGGATGCGCCCGCAGACGCTGGATGAGATGGTGGGCCAGAAGCGCCTGCTCGCACCGGGCAGTGCGCTGCGCCGGGCGGTCGAATCCGGCCATGTGCACTCGATGATCCTGTGGGGCCCGCCGGGCTGCGGCAAGACCACCCTGGCGCTGCTGCTGGCGCATTACGCCGATGCCGAGTTCCGTGCGATCTCCGCCGTGCTGTCCGGCCTGCCGGAGGTGCGCCAGGTGCTGGCCGAAGCCGCGCAGCGTTTCGCCGAGGGGCGCCGCACGGTGCTGTTCGTGGACGAGGTGCACCGCTTCAACAAAGCCCAGCAGGATGCGTTCCTGCCGCATATCGAACGCGGCACCATCGTGTTCGTTGGCGCCACCACCGAAAACCCCTCGTTCGAACTGAACTCGGCGCTGCTTTCGCGCTGCCGCGTGCACGTGCTGGAGTCGGTTTCTCCAGCGGACATCGTGGAGGCGCTTGAGCGTGCGCTGCACGACAGCGAGCGCGGCCTCGGCAGCGAAGACCTGCAGGTGGCTCCCGAGTCGCTGCTGGAAGTCGCGACCGCCGCTGACGGCGACGTGCGCCGGGCCTTGACCCTGCTGGAGATCGCGGCCGAGCTGGCCAGTGGCGACGGCGGGCGGATCAGTCCGGAGATGCTGGTGCAGGTGCTGGCCGATCGCACCCGGCGCTTCGACAAGGGCGGCGAGCAGTTCTACGACCAGATCTCGGCACTGCACAAGTCCGTGCGCAGCTCCAACCCGGATGCCGCGCTGTACTGGCTGACGCGCATGCTCGATGGCGGCTGTGATCCGTCGTATCTGGCGCGTCGCCTGACCCGGATGGCGATCGAGGACATTGGCCTGGCCGATCCGCGCGCGCAGTCGATGGCGTTGGAAGCGTGGGATATCTATGAGCGCCTGGGCAGCCCGGAGGGCGAGCTCGCCTTCGCGCAACTGGTGCTGTATCTGGCCAGTACCGCCAAATCGAACGCCGGCTATGCCGCCTTCAACAAGGCCAAGCAGGAAGTGCGCGAGACTGGCACGCAGGAGGTGCCGCTGCACCTGCGCAACGCACCGACCAAGCTGATGAAGGAGCTGGGCTACGGCAAGACCTATCAATACGATCACGACGCGGACGGTGGGATTGCGCTGGATCAGACCGGCTTCCCCGATGCGATGGGCGAGCGCGTGTATTACGAACCGGTGCCGCGCGGGTTGGAGATCAAGTTGAAAGAGAAGCTGGATCGCCTGCGTGCCGCACGTGCACAGGCGCGGGCCGAGAAAGGCACTGACTGATGGAAGGCCTGGGCGTCTGGTGGCAGCAGCTCGGGCTGGTGATGGCCGGTGGCGCACTGGGCGCGGCGCTGCGTTTCATGATCGGCGATGCGATGCTGCGCCAGTTCGGCACTGGCTTCCCGTGGGGCACGCTGACGGTGAACCTGGTTGGTGCCTTTGTGGCGGGTTACGTGATGATCTGGCTGCAGAGTCGGGGCACGGCCGCGGTGTACTGGCGCGCATTCCTGATCGTGGGGATCGTAGGCGGGTTGACCACGTTTTCGTCGATGATGCTGGAGTCGCTGGTGTTCACCCGCGCGGATCGAAGCCTGATGGTGCCGCTGTACCTCGGGGTGAGCCTCGTCGGCGGGATGCTGCTGGTGTGGGCGGGCGCGCGCGTGGCAGAGGCGTGGCGCTGACGCGTGCGTCGCAAATGCAGAAATCCACGGAAAACGCTGGATTAAAGTGATGTCTCACGATATCGTGCGCGCCCCCGTTTGCATCCTCGTCCGTCATGCGCGATGAACAAGACCCCGGAACACTGGAACTGACGCTGCCGCGCAAGCGCGGCCGTCCGCCCACGTTCGGCTACGCGATGACCGATGCACAGCGTGCGGCCCGCTACCGTGCGCGCCGCGCCGGTCAAGCCGGCCACGCCGATGTGCGCAACTGCAGCGACATGGTGCTGCTGGACAAGATCCGCGCCTCGATCACCGCCAAGGATCCGGAACTGACCGGCTTCCTGGTGCACGTGCTCTGGCAGCGCTACCCGCTGCAGCTCAAGTAAGCGCGCCCGCCCGTTCCTGATCGAGCAGCCCCGCCAAGCGCAGTGCCAGCGTCTTGACCAGCGGGTCGGCGGTGGCGCGATGGAGCAGGGCGATTTCGAACGTATCGATCGGCGGCAGGCCCTGTTCGGGGCCCAGCACGGTGTGCTCACGGCTCAGGGCGCGCGCCGGCAACAGGCTGATGCCCATGCCATCGGCCACCGCGCCCTGGATCCCGCTCAGGCTGGAGCTGGTGAAGCTGATCCGCCAGCGGCGGCCGAGCGCTTCGATCGCGTCGATGATGTCGTCGCGATACAGCCCGCGCGGCGGAAAGGTGACCAGTGGCACCGGGTCCAGGCCGATGCAGCCATTGCGGGCACTGTCGATCCAGACCATGGTCTCCGGCCAGCAGGCCACGGCGGCGCGGCTGTTGCGGCGCTGCTTGACCAGGATCAGATCGAGTTCGCCGTGATCGTAGCCATTGGCCAGGTCGCGGCTGAGGCCGCTGGTCACTTCGAGCTTCACCTGGGGGTGCTCGCGGTTGAAGGCGCCGAGCAGCTGGGTGGTCGCGGCGCTGACGAAGTCCTCCGGCACGCCCAGCCGCACAGTGACGGCGACCGTGGTGCCGGCCAGCGCTTCCAGCAGCTGATCGTTGAGCGCCAGCAGTTGGCGTGCATGACCGAGCACGAGCTGCCCGGCATCGGTGGGGTGCACGTCGCGGTTGCCGCGCACCAGCAGCGGATGGCCGGCCATCTCTTCCAGCCGGCGGATCTTCTGGCTGATGGTGGACTGGGTGGAGTGCAGGCGCGCTGCCGCGGTGGTGAAGCTGGCGCAATCGGCCACCATCACCATCGCGCGCAGCAGGTCCAGATCGAACAGGGTGCGATTCGGTTTTTCACTTGCGGTCATGCCGTCATTGTGAATCGCAATGGCTGTCGGCGCCAACACCGACGCGCATGCGGTCACGTGCTGTTGGTGCCTGCCGAGGCCTCCGACGGTTCGCTACGGGCCAGGCTGCGGCTGATCCGCTCACCTGCCTCGCGCATGGCCTGGTGCAGTGCAGGGGGTCCCAGCACCTCGAAATCCAGACCCAGCGCCAGCAACCAATACACCACCGTGCCCAAGGGGTTGGCGGCGCAGCGCAGCAGGCAGCGCCGGTCATCGACCGCCTCAAGTTCTCCGGCTGATGCCGGGATCTGCTGGCGCATCACCGACAGCGGTGCGTGCAGGATGATCCGCGCCAGGTCGTGGTGCTGGCCCAGCGAGAGCGCGCGGGCGACCCACTGGCGCAGATCGCCCTCGCCGGGCCCTGTGCGCGGCGCGAAGTGCGCACCCACCACCGGTGCGCTGGCGATCCGGTCGATGCGGAAGGTGCGCCAGTCGTTGCGCCCGGTGTCCCAGGCGACCAGATACCAGCGGCGATCGGCATGCACCACGCCCTGTGGCTCGACCTGGCGTGCGCTGGAGATGCCCTCACGGTCGGTGTAGTCGAAGCGGAGTTGGACCTGGTCGCGGCAGGCGCAGGCCAGGGTGGTCAGCCGCCCGGCATTCACCTGCGGGCCGATCGGGTTGGCGGGCAGGAGCGCCGAGCGCAGTGCGGCCAACCGGGGGCGCAGTCGCGGTGGCATGGCCTGTTCGATCTTCACCAGCGCCGTGATCGCGGTCTGCTCGATGCCGCTGATGGTGCCGGTCACGGCGGTGCGCAGCGCAACCGCCGCCGCCAGCGCTTCCTCGTCATCCAACAACAGCGGCGGCAATGCACGCCCCGGGCGGAACGCATAGCCGCCGGCGATGCCGGTGCTGGCGTGGATGGGGTAGCCAAGCTGTCGCAGGCGATCAATGTCCCGCCGCAGCGTGCGCGGGTGGATGGCCATGCGTTCGGCCAGCTCGCCGCCGGCCCAGTGCGGGCGGGATTGCAGCAACGAAAGCAGGCTCAGCAGGCGGGCGGAGGCGGTCAGCATGCGCGGCAGCGTAGCAGTCATTGCGGGCCGATTCTGTCCGCAATGTTGCCTAGTCTTGAGCGCACGGTGCAGCACCGGTTCCGCCGCACCTTGCCACCCCTCTCAAGGAGTTCTTCGATGTCCCTCGTTTTCTATTGGCACCCCATGTCCAGCGCCACCCCGGTCGCGTGCGCCCTGGCCGAGCTGTCCGTCCCGCACGATCGGGTCAAGATCGACATCCGCAACGGCGAACAGCGCACGCCGGCGTATCTGGCGATCAATCCGAATGGCAAGGTCCCGTGCCTGGTGGTGGACGGCACGCCCCTGTTTGAAGGTCTGGCGATCCACCTGTGGTTGGGCGAGCAGTACGGGGTGGGCCAGGGCCTGTGGCCGGTGGTGGGGACCCCGGCTCGACTGGAGGCGATGTCCTGGTGCACGTGGGCGTACGTGACCTACGCAGCAGTGCTCGGGCGGGTATGGCTGGCGACCGTGGACGATGCGCTGCGCAGCGTGGAGCATGCTGCGGCGGGCATCCGTGCCGCCAACGAACTGCTGGATCTGCTGGAGGCGCGCCTGTCGCAGCAGTCGTGGATGCTTGGTGAGGCGTACTCATTGGTGGATCTGGTGGTAGGCCAGGTGGTGGGCTACGGCACCCATCTGGGAGCGGTGGTGGATGCGCATCCGGCGGTGGCCGGCTGGCTGCAGCGGGTGCAGGCCCGCCCGGCGATGCAGGGCGAGAATTGACGCAGCCGGATCCGGCAGCGCGCAGCATCGCAATCATGCATGTGCTTCATGCTGAAATTTAACTGGTGAATGTGCCGGGCCTGACCGTAAGGTGGCCCGGTTCTCTCTCCGGTGTGCTCTCCATGTCTTTGCGTCTTGCCATCCCGGTGTTGCTTGCACTGACCCCATCCGCGTTCGCGGCCGAGCAGGCGGATCTGATGATCCGGCATGCCACCGTGGTCGACGTCGAGCACGCCACGACGGTGGCCGACCAGACGGTCGTGGTCCGTGGTCAGGACATCGTCGCCGTCGGCACCGACCGGGCGATGCGCAAGGCATGGCGGGCCAGGCATCAGGTGGACGGCAAGGGTCGCTATCTGATCCCCGGGTTGTGGGACATGCACGTGCACTTCGGGGGTGGCCCGGATCTGATCGAAGAGAACAAGGCGCTGCTGCCGCTGTATATCGCCCATGGCATCACCACCATCCGTGATGCGTCCGGCGATCTGCCCGAGCAGGTGCTGCAGTGGCGCGGGGAGATCGCCGACGGCCGCCTGGCTGGCCCGCAGTTGTTCACCTCGGGCGCCAAGATCGAAGGCATCAAGCCGGTCTGGAAGGGCACCATTGAAGTGGGTTCGCAGGCGGACCTGGATGCGGCATTCGTGCGCCTCAAGCGCGACCGCGTCGATTTCGTCAAGATCACCGACAGCACGCTGACGCCTGGGTTGTTCCTGGCTGCCGTGCGCGGGGCGCGCGCCAATGGGCTGCGTGCCTCCGGCCACATCCCGATGGCGTTGACCGTGCAGCAGGCCGTCGATGCCGGTATCAGCTCGATCGAACACCTGGACTACGCCTACAAAGCCGGGGTCAAGGATGAGGCGGCCATCGCGGCGGACTTCGCTGCCAAGCGGATTGATCGCGCGCAGGCCAACGCACGGCTGGATGCTGGATCTGATCGTGATACCGCCATGGCCGCCTACCGCGGCTTTGCGGCGAAGGGGGTGTTCGTGACGCCGACCCTCAATGGCGGGCGCATCCTGGACTTCCTGGATCAGGACGACCATCACGACGATCCTTACCTGGCCTACATCGGCCCGAAACTCCAGGCCACCTACGCCTGGCGTGTGGAGCGCGCCGCCAAGGCAACCCCGGCGCAGATCCAGGCCCGCCATCAGGAATACCACCAGGTCGCCGCCGTACTACCGATGCTGCAGCAGGCCGGCGTCACGATCATGGCCGGCACCGATGCGGGCTTCCTCAACTCGTTCAACTATCCGGGCATCGGCCTGCATGACGAACTGTCACTGTTCGTCAAGGAAGGGCTGACCCCGGCGCAGGCACTCTCGGCGGCCACGCGCGCGGGCCCGGCCTGGTTCGGTACGCTGGACCGCTACGGCGCGGTCGCGCCGGGCAAGGCTGCCGATCTGGTGTTGCTGGAGCGCAATCCGCTGGAGGACATCGAGGCCACACGCAGCATCCAGTACGTGGTACTGCGTGGCCAGGGGTATGACCGCAAGGCGCTGGATGCGTTGCTGGCCCAGACCCGGGCGAAGGTCGCGGCGTGGAAGGCGGAAGAAACGAAGGAGTAATGGAGGGGAGCGCGCTCATCGGTGCGGTGGGCGCGCACCGGTCTGGACAATGCGCCGGGTTACGGCAATGTCGGCGAGGTGAAGTTGAAGGTGCGGCCGTCGGCAAGGCGCGCGGTCGCGCTGTGCGGGCGCAGGGTGTGCGCATCGACCTGCTGCGGTTGATCGGAGAAGTTGGCCACGATCACGCTGCCATCGGCGAACGTAGTCTGCTGCACCTGGCCGGCGGTATCGCGCCAGCGGAAGTCGACCAGCGCCTGATCGAACAGGGCCTGATGCAGCGGCCGGAAGAAGGCGTCCAGATGGCGCAGGTAGGCGATCCGTGACGCGGCGGTGGCCACGCTGAGATTGAGCAGCGGTGGTACGTTGTACAGCTGCTGCAGCAGCTCGGTGGTGCTGCGGCTCTCGCGGAACTTGAGGCTGTCCAGGGTCCAGTGATGGGTGCTGACCACGCTGTCGTGGAAGGCCGCCTGCAGCAGCGGCAGGCGTCGTGACGGGTTGAAGTAGAGCTGCTGGTAGCGCGGTTTGAGCTGGCTCTGTCTGAAGAAGAAGGCCGGCTGATGCTCGGGCGCCCACGCGCCGAGGTAGTAAGGCGAAGCGCGTTCACGGCGCATCTGCGGGTCGCCCCAGCCGAAGCCGGCGGTCTGCGCACCGTGGGCAAAGGCGACGTGGCGATTGACCGTCGCTGCGCCGACTTCCGAGCCGACCACCAGCTTTTCGCTATCGGCCAGCCAGGCCAGCGCGGCACTGCGGTTCGCCGCGTCCTGCGCCTGCGAAGTGGGCTTGGCCGGGTCGCTGTCGTCAAACAGCATGCCGGTGGCAGCGACATCGAGGAACCAGCTGTTGTAGGGGGTATCAGCGCGCAGGGCGCGTACGCGGCGTTCCATCAGCGGGCGGACGCAGGCGGCATTGGTGTACACCCCGCTGCCCTGGAAGCCTTTGATGCGTTGGCCGTCGGGCTTCATGATCCCGCAGCGTTCGAATGCGTCCTGCCCCAGTTGTGCTGAGAGCCAGGCGGGATTGTCGTTACCGTCGGGCAGGGCGGTGTCATAGGAATCGTAGGGTGCGACCAGATAGCCTGCCTGTATGGCCGTGTCCACCGCGCCCGGGCTCGCCCAGGCGGCGGTCCAGTCCGGCAGCCCGAGCCAGAGTCGTGGCAGACCCGCGGCCCGCAGCGCGTGGATCATCCGCGGCGATGCCGTGTCGCCGCGTGCTGCTTCCGGCTGCAGGGCCTTGCCCAGCGTCGCGTCCAGCGCGTGTCGACGCTGCTGGAGGGCATCGGCGGTCTCGCCGGGGAACTGCTCGGCCAGTGCGGCGTTGATGGCGCTGACCAGCACCTGCTGCACATAGGGGCCGCTGTGCGGGGCGGTCACTGCCTCGCGTGCCTCCTTGTCCTTGCCGACCCACGCGTGCGGCAAGAGGGCTTTCAGCTGGCGCCAGTCGCGCACGTCCTGTTCGGCCAGTACCCGGTCGCCCCAGAGGTACAGGTGGCTGGCGCCGATCAGTTTGTCGCCGTCCGGCACACGCGCCAGTTTGTCCTTGAGCGCGATGAAGCCGCCTTGCGCCTGCAGCCATTGCCGGTAACGTTTGGCTGGCGCCAGCCAATCCGGGGCATCCAGGTTGATGATCACAACATAGGGGTCGGTCTGGTTGAGGGGATGGAAGTCGTGCTCTGCGGTGAGCGCGAGGGTCGCGCCATCGGCGCTGAAGCGCACGGTGTTGTTGAAGGGCGTGGCGAACAGGATCGACAGCACCCGGTCCGGCCAGGCGAGGCCGATCACGGGCAGGGTCAGGTCTTCGGTGGTGTTGACCTCCCCATAGGCGTTGAGCAGTTCATCGCGCCAGGCGGTGTCACCGGCGGGAATGTAGTAGCCCTCGTGCAGTGGAAGCAGGAGCGCGCCGGCACCGGTCGGCAGCGCGGGCCATGTGACGACACCGGCGGTGCTGCGCTCAAAGCGCAGCTGCAGGGCGTCCTGCTCCAGTGTGGCATGGACGGTGGTGGCGCCGCCGCGCTGCCACTGCGCACTCACCGGTGTCTGCACCAGGTCCAGGATGGTGTCGGGCGCTGTGGCGGAGGAGATCACGGTGTCCACGCCGTCGCGCGTGGTGGCGATGACCGCAAGCGTCGCCGGGTCGATGTCCACCTGCCAGCGTGCATTGGCCAGCGTGAGTGCGTGGGCGGCGGGTGAGGCAACCAGCAGGAAAAGGGCAAGCAGCCTGGCGGCGGGCATGGGACATCTCAGTTCAGGGTGTGGTGGCCTGCCGTCGCGTCACAGCGACCGGAGGGTGGGCCGAATCGGTGTCGAGCCTAGCGCTGATTCGGCAGCTGCCGAGCGCGGCCCATCACAGTTGCACGCACCGAAGGCCGCAGATGTGCTGGAATTGTGATCCGGTCAGGTAAAGCAGGGTGTAGAGCGATGCGCAAGCTTGCTGCTGCGGCTCCCCGTTTGAGGCGTATTCCTGTTGTTTCCGTGCTGGCGGGGATCGCGATGGCGATCACAATGCCTGCGTTCGCTGCGACGGGTGATCCTGCGCGCGCGGTGGTGGACGCGCTGTATGGGTTTCGTGCGACACACGGCCCGGCGTATCCAGATGCATTTCCGGCGTTGCGGTCGATGCTGAGCCCCGGATTGCTGGCGCGATGCGTTCGTTACCAGCGGGCGCTGGACGCGCCGGGCGCACCGACGGATCTGGTCCCGACCATCAACTACGACCCGTTGACCGGTTCACAGGAGGCGCTGTCGTCATCGTATCCCGCGGCCGAAGTGGCGCGGCGGAAGGACTGGGTCCGCTACCGTATCCGTGCGACCTACCTCGATGGCGCGGCCTGGAATGACATCGATGTGCAGGTGGTGAAGTTGAGTTCAGGGCAGTGGCGCATCAGCAACATCAATCGGCTGCGGCAGGATTGTGCGCTGGGGCCGTATCCGGATGTCCCTGGCCGATAGGAAGCAGGCCCCGCGTTTGCAGGGCCTTGTTTATTGCGCGCGCGATGCCTGGGCTTTGCAGTGGCAACGGGTCGTCTCAGTGGGCTCCCGCGCCAGGCAGGGTGGCAATGCGCTGCCCCAGCGCATGCGCCGTCTGCAGATGGGCGTGTGCATCGCCGTGGTCCGTGTCCAGCAACAGCGTGGAGGACAGCACCGGCGCGCCGCAGTAGTCGAAGATGCCGGTGTCGATCTGGGTCTTCATCGCCTCGGTATAGCCACGCTTCTGCCACGTGCGTTCGTCGGCGCCACCCAGGCCGACCAGGTGGACGGGCAGGTGCCCGAGTTTCTTGAGGACGCCCTGGCCGCTGCTGTCGTCGTAGGCCCAGCCACCGGTAAAGACCCGGTCGATCCACCCCTTCATCAGCGCCGGCATGCTCCACCAGTAGACCGGAAACACGAGGACCAGCGCGTCAGCGCGGTCCAGGCGGGCCTGTTCGGCCAGAACATCGGCGGGAAAGGGTGCCTGGCGATGATGGCCCTTCAGGTCGTTCTGGGTGAAGCGGGGGTCAAAGCGCTCTGCAGCGAGGTCGGCCAGTTCGACGGTGGCGCCGGTGGTTCCGGTGATGCCGTCGGCAATCCGGCGGGCGACGGCATGGGTCAGTGCGGCGGGATCGGGATGGGAGGTGACGATGAGGGTATGCATGAAATTCCTGGAGGCGGTGGAGGCTGTATACTTTTGGTAAGTTGCGGTCCGTAAGCTACGATTGGTATATAGCGATGTCAAGTCCACACGCTCCAGCAGCGTCTGCCGCCCCTCGCCGCCGGATGAGCCGCGACGACCGCCTGCGCCAGTTGCTGGAAGTGGCCTGGCGGCTGATTCGCGAGGAGGGCACGGACGCGCTGACGTTGGGGCGCCTTGCCGAGCAGGCCGGGGTGACCAAGCCGGTGGTGTATGACCATTTCGGTACCCGGGCCGGCCTGTTGGCGGCGCTGTACCAGGATTTCGATGCGCGCCAGGGCGTAGTGATGGACGCGCGGTTTGCCGACAGCGGTTCGACGCTTGCGGAGAAAGCGCAGGTCATCGCCGATGCCTACGTGGCCTGTGTGATGAAGCAGGGGCGTGAGATTCCCGGCGTGATCGCCGCGCTGGCCGGTTCCCCCGAGCTGGCGCGCATCAAGCGCGAGTACGACGTGGTGTTCCTCGAACAGTGCCGCGCGCTGCTCTCACCGTTCGCGCCGGCGGGCGCGCTGCCCTTGGCAGGCCTATGGGGCATGTTGGGCGCGGCCGAAGGGCTCTCGTCTGCGGCGACGACGGGCGACATCAGCCCTGAGCAGGCCGTGCGCGAACTGGCGGCGACGATCGTTGCGATGGTTGCGCGCGGCTGAGCGCTCTACGTCTGTTTGGCAGTGTCATGCTCGGCGCCGCAGAGGATCAGGCGCGTATGATGTCCCGCCCTGTTGGACTGGATGCCATGCGCGATTGCCTGCCTGTTCTTGCACTTGCCGCCGCGATCGGTGTGGCGTTGCCTGCGACCGCTGCGACGGTTTCGTTGAATGCGCGCCTTGAGGCGGCCTCGAGTGTGCAGGTCAACCAGGTGCCGGCGAGCGGCGCATCACTGGTCGGGCGTGTGCAGCAGTTCCGCAACGGCGACAGCCTGATCAGCCTCGGCGACGGTGAGGGTCAGCCGGTCGTGCTGACCCTGTGCAAGGGAAAGGCGCATCTGAATCTCGAGGCGAGCTGGCCGGGTGCGCCCGCGGCGAAGACCCCGGAAGAGAAGCAGATGCGCGCGTACGGCATGTACTTGGCGGTGATGGGGGGCATGGCGATGGTGCAGGGGATCACAGGTGATGCCCTGGTGCTGCCTGCCGAAGGACAGACATCGACAGCGCAGCGCGAGACGTCCTGGGCCTATGGCAAGGAGCTGTACGCGGTAGCGGTGAGCCATGCGGCCGGCGGCGAGATCCGGATCAAACTGACCAAGACGGAGAACACCACCAGGACGCCGCCGTCCGGTCCGGATGACACTGTCAGCACCGACGGTGACAAGGCGGCACGCCTGGCCGAACTGGACCCGGTAGGCACATCGCGCGAACTGGTGATCGCTGCGGCGCCCATGGCGGAGGGCGTGCCGGACACGATGTCGTTGAAGGGCTGGATGTCCGCCAGTGGCAAGGGCGGCGCGACGGTAGGTGCGGCGCGCAAGGCCTCGGGCGATTGCGCGCGCTGAACCGCGTGGCGCAACGTCAGTGATACCCATTCTCATTTGAGTTACACTGGCGCGATAGCACCGTCCCTCGCTCCGGGTAGTCATGATTGTTTCGTCGTCGCTGATCTCTTCCGTATCGCCGTGGTTGCGCACGCTGGGCGTAGCGACCGCCATCGGCATGGCGGCGCTGTCGCCGGCCTCGGCGCAGCAGCGCAATCCCGAGCAGAAGGTCGGTGAGACGGTGCTGGACCAGCCGGCGCAGAGCTATCGTTTCGAACACTTCGTGCTGGACAGCCCCGATCACGCCCGCCGCTGGCGGGTGAATGTCGGCGTGCCGGCGAAGGCTGCAGCCACGCCGGCGCCGGTGCTGTACATGCTCGATGGCAATGCCGCGGCGATGGTGCTCGACCAGGCGATGCTTGCCGACTTGGCCGCGCATGCCGCGCCGGTGCTGGTGTTCATCGGCTACGACAACGACCTGCGGATCGATTCCCCGGCGCGCACGCTCGACTACACCGCGTGGATCGATACCGCTGATGACGAAAACGGCACGTCGCAGTCCAGCGGCGGGGGTGCGTATGCGTTTCTCGATCTGATCGAGCGCCGGATCAAGCCGGAAGTGCAGCGCCGTGCCAGCATCGATCTGCAGCAGCAGTCGCTGTGGGGCCATTCGCTGGGCGGTTTGTTCGTGGTCAGCACGCTGTATACCCGCCCGGCCGCGTTCCAGCATTACGTGTCGGCCAGCCCGTCACTGTGGTGGAGCCAGGGCGCCCCGCTGGGCGACATGGAGCGCCAGTTCATCGCCAACGCCCAAGGCCAGCCGGCACAGGTCACGGTGATGCTCGGTGGTGATGAGCGCACCGGCAACCGCGGCGTGCGTGACATGACCAATCCGCGCGTGGTCGCGCATCTGCGCCGCATTGGTGGCGCCACCCCGGATGCAGCGCAGCAGCTGGCCACCCGCCTGGCCAAGGTGCCGGGCCTGACCGTGCAGTACCGCGAATTCCCCGGCCTCGGCCATGGGCCGATGCTGCCGGCATCGCTCAAGGCGACGCTGAGCCAGTTGTATGGCATCGCCGATCGCAGCGGCACGCCCGCGCCGGCCCCCTGATTTTTTCGTTACCCAGGCAGTTCCGTGGCCCTGTGCCACCGCCGCAACGGACCGCGGCCACGCCAAGGCAAGCACTGTGACAACGCGCCAACCGGCGCGCCCCCAACAGAAGGAGTCTGCTGATGTACACCCTGAAAACCCTCCCGCGCGTCGCCACCCTGGCCCTTGCGCTGTCGCTGGCCAGCCCGACCGTGTTCGCCCAGCCGGTGTTCGATGCGCCGGCCAACGGCTTCCGTGGTGAAGTGGTCAGCCGCGGCCAGAACGTGGTGCCGGGCAGCGATGCCGAGGTGATCGGCCGCCAGTTCGTGCCGGGCCAGCAGGTCACCCTGCTGCGCGGTGAGACGGTGCTCAATGCCACCCCGTACGTGGTCGATGCCGAGGGCAACTTCAAGGGCAACGTCGCGATTCCGGCCGATGCCGTGCCCGGTCAGCAGCCGGTGATCGTGCGTGCCAGCCAGCCGTCCGCGGCGACGGTGCTGTCGCTGCGCGTCTCGCCGAACCTGCCGCTGAGCGGCCAGCAGAACTTCAACCAGACCTCGGCCAAACTGGTCCAGGGCCTGTACCAGTCCGCGTACAGCGCGGCCAGCAATGCGGTGTTCGTCACCGCTGCCGTCGGTCGCCCGCCGGTCACCCAGTCGCAGCTGCTCAAGCTGGACCCGAAGACGCTGAAGGTCACCGCCAAGATCACCCCGGCTGAAGTACCCGGCGGCAAGGGCGGCGCGGTGTTCGCGGTCTATGGCGTGGGCGTGGATGATGCCAACGGCAACGTGTGGGTGACCAATACCCGCCAGGACACCGTGGCGGTGTATCGCCAGAAGGATCTCTCGCTGGTGCGCCAGTTCGATGTCGGTGCCGTACCGCATGCCCGCGACATCGTGGTCGATGGTCGTCATGGCAAGGTGTTCGCTTCGGCCGCCGGTGAGGATCATCTCTCGGTGTTCGATGCCCGCACCCTGCAGCCGCTGGAGCCGATCACCCTGGCCTCGGGCGTGGACGACAAGAAGTTCGTCCCGATGAGCCTGGTGCTGGATGAAGCGTCCGGCAAGCTGTTCACCGTCAGCATCGGCACACCGGAAGCGGCGGTGATCGACACCACCACCGGCAAGGTCGAGAAGGTGATCGATCTGGGCAACGCGATCAGCGCCTCCGGCGTCGCCTACGATGCCGCGGCGGGCCGCCTGTACGTGGCTTCGCAGGGCACCGACAACCTGCTGATCGTCGATGTCGCCAGCGGCAAGGTGCTGCATGACGTGCCGGTGGGCGCGGGTGCGCTGAACGTCGCCTTCGAGCCGGTGTCCAAGCTGGCCTATGTGACCAATCGCGGTGCCGGCACGTGACCGTGGTCGATGGCAACGGCAAGGTGGTGGGCAACCTGGATGGCGGTACCTTCCCGAACCATGTGCGTGAAGATGGCAAGGGCAACGTGTTTGCCGTCAACAAGTCGCGTGATGCCCAGGATCCCAAGGGCGACCGCATCACCCGCATCAGCACCCGCGCGAACTGAGGTTCGCGCAGTGCGTTGCACTGGCGGCGGGGCGAACAGCCCCGC
>NZ_JASCOO010000075.1:0-20416 GCF_029959485.1 Stenotrophomonas sp. PS02301 | reverse complement strand
GCCCATGCCCTTGGAGGCAAAATAAAGGAGGAGGGGGCGGCCGCAGGCCGACGCCGGGGGACATTTGCCGGAAAGGGCATGGGCGCCCAGCGCCCGACCCACCGACTACCGCTTTCGCCCGCTCAGTACGCAAATTCCTTGAACACCGGATCGATGTTGCCGCCCCACTCGCCATGGAACAGCGCCAGCTTGCGATCGGCCGGGGTCAGCCCGGAATCGACGATCTCCTGCAGCACCTCCAGGAACTTGCTTTCGTCCTGACCATCGGCATTGCGCGCGGCGCGGCGCTTGAGGCCGGCCACGGCGATCTTCAACGCTTCGCGCGACAGATCCAGCACGGTGCCGTTGCGGAACGGCAGCTTCAACCCATGGCGCGGCACGCCATCGCGCAGGACGTTGCGCTCGACCAGGCTGAAATCACGGACCAGATCCCACGCGGCATCGAGCGCGGCATCGTCATACAGCAGGCCCACCCAGAACGCGGGCAGCGCGCACAGGCGGCTCCACGGGCCGGCATCGGCGCCGCGCATTTCCAGGTACTTCTTCAGGCGCACTTCCGGGAAAGCGGTGGTCATGTGATCGGACCAGTCGCGCAGCGTGGGCAGCTGGCCCGGCAGCACCGGCAGCTTGCCGAGCATGAAATCGCGGAAGCTCTGGCCGCTGGCATCGTGGTACTTGCCCTCGCGGTAAGAGAAGTACATCGGCACATCGAGCAGGTAATCCACGTAACGCTCGTAACCGAAGCCGTCTTCGAACACGAAGTCGAGCATGCCGGTGCGATCGTTGTCGGTGTCGGTCCAGATGTGCGAGCGGTAGCTCTGGTAGCCGTTCGGCGCACCTTCGGTGAACGGCGAATCGGCAAACAGCGCGGTGGCGATCGGCTGCAGCGCCAGCGACACGCGGAACTTCTTCACCATGTCCGCTTCGGTGGCGTAATCCAGGTTGACCTGCACCGTGCAGGTGCGGGTCATCATGTCCAGGCCGAGCGTGCCGACCTTGGGCATGTACTCGCGCATGATCTTGTAGCGGCCCTTGGGCATCCACGGCATCTCATCGCGGGTCCACTTCGGCTGGAAGCCCATGCCAAGGAAGCCCAGCTGCAGTTCGCCAGCGACCTGCGCCACTTCATTGAGATGGGTGCCGGTTTCCACGCAGGTCTGGTGGATGGTCTCCACCGCCGCGCCGGACAACTCCAGCTGGCCGGCCGGTTCCAGGGTCACCGAGGCGTTGTCGCGCAGCAGCGCGATGGTGCGTCCGTCTTCCTGCACCGGATCCCAGCCGAAGCGGGTCAGGCCGTTGAGCAGCGCTTCGATGCCGCGGTCGCCGTCGAAGGTGGGCGGGCGCAGGTCATCCAGGCGGAAGCCGAACTTCTCGTGCTCGGTGCCGATGCGCCACTGCGCCTGGGGCTTTTCGCCGGAGGCCAACGTGGCGACCAGTTCATTACGGTCGGTGATCGGCGTCTCGGCGACGTGGCTGGGGCTCGACAAGGGGAGGCTCGCAGAATTCTGGTCAGGGCGGGGATGTGGGGTTCACGCCCCCGCATCGCAAGGGCGCACTATATCGTGGCGTCCCCTGCCGTCGTGTCACCGTGACGGTTTTCAGCATCCTACTGGCATGGGCTTGACGCTGCGCTGGCCCTAAACTGACCCCATGAGCCGATCCCGACATCCGGAAGTCCATCGCTCCGACCGCGTCGGTTGGCTGCGCGCCGCTGTGCTCGGCGCCAATGACGGCATTGTCTCGGTGGCCGGCCTGGTGGTCGGCATCGCTGCCAGCGGCGCCTCGGCTTCCACGATCCTGGCCACCGGCATCGCCGGGACCGTGGCCGGCGCGATGTCGATGGCGGCCGGCGAGTATGTTTCGGTGCAGTCCCAGGCCGATACCGAACGGGCCGACCTGGCCGTGGAGAAGCGCGAACTGCACGACGACCCGCATAGCGAGCTGGAAGAGCTGGCCGCGATTTACCGCCATCGTGGGCTGAGTTCCGACCTGGCGCATGAAGTGGCCACCCAGCTCACCGCGCACGACGCGCTGGGGGCGCATGCCCGCGATGAGCTGGGCATCACCGAGGAACTGCGCGCACGCCCGATGCAGGCCGCCATGGCCTCGGCCGGCGCCTTCGTCAGTGGCGCCGCGTTGCCGGTGCTGACCGCCCTGCTCGCGCCGCATGCGCTGGTCGGCCAAGCCACCACCGTGGTGACGCTGCTGGGGCTGTGCCTGACCGGCACCCTGGCCGCGCATGCCGGCGGTGCCTCGCGCCTGCGTGGCGCGCTGCGCGTGACCTTCTGGGGCGCGATCGCGATGGCGGCGGCCGCCTTGGTCGGCCGCCTGTTCAACGTGGCAGGCTGAGTCATGTCCGCACCCATTGATACCACCACCTCGCTGCTGGCGACCCTGGCCAGCCTGGCCGACTGCCAGCGCGCGGATGGCTATGCGTGCATCACCGCACGCCGCGAGCATGGCGCCTCCTCCGTGGAGATTCCGCAGCCGCAGTTCGCGATCCTGCTGCAGGGGCGCAAGCAGGCGCGTACCGCGCAGCAATCGCTGGAATTCGCACCGGGCGATCTGTTTCTGATCACGCGCCGCTGCCGCATCGATGTGGTGAACATCCCCGATCCGCACAGCGGGGTGTACCTCAGTGCGATCGTGCCGATGTGCGCCGAGGCGCTCACGGCCGCCCGCGCGCTGTGGAACGAGCCGCTGCCGCAGGCCGGTGATGCACTGGCCAGGCTGCCCCTGGCCGAGCATGGCGCAACCCTGCTGCAATGGCGGCAGGCGCTGGAACACGGTCACTACACCGAAGCACGCCTGGCCCTGGCCTCGCTTGCCGTGGCGTTCTGCCGGCGCGGGCACGGCAGCCTGCTGGTTCCCCCCGAGCCGAGCCTGGGGGAACGCATCCGCGATCTGATCGCTGCCCAGCCCGAGCGCGATTGGCAGTCACGCGATTTCGAAGCGCAGCTGGGCCTCAGCGGTGCCACGCTGCGGCGGCGCCTGGCCAGCGAGCACTCCAGCGTGCGCGAACTGATCACCGATGCGCGGCTCGCGCATGCGATGGGCCTGCTCTACACCACCCGGCTGCCGTTGAAGACCGTGGCCGCGCGCGTGGGCTACCGCTCGCTGGGCAGCTTCAACAAGCGCTTCGCCGAACGCTATGGGCTGGAACCAGCGGCGATCGGCAACAGCTGAGCGCGAGCGGATCGCGCGGCATTCTGAGCGGAACGCAGCAGACAGGACGCGCAGCATGGAGGCACCGCGGCGCAGCCGCCCTGTCCGGAACCTGTCATGCCCTTCCCCCGCGTTCGCACGCTCGCCTCCGCCGTGTTGCTGGCCGTTGTCGCCAGCCCCGCCTGGGCCACCACCACGCACACCCCGCGCGAGCAGGTACCCGGCGTGTATCACCAGACCATCGGCACGCTGCAGGTCACCGCGCTGTTCGATGGCACGGTCGCACTGGGCCGGCAGGAACTGGTCGGGATTGCCCCCGGAGCAGTCACCCGCCTGCTTGATCACCGCTACGTACCCGAGGATGGCAAGGGCCTGCAGACCGCGGTCAATGCCTACCTGGTGCAGCAGGGCGATCACCTGACCCTGGTCGATACCGGCACCGCGCAATGCTTCGGCCCCGGCCTGGGCCAGGTGCTGGGCAACCTGCGCAAGGCCGGCTACGACCCGGCGGACGTGGATGAAGTGGTGCTGACCCACGCGCACCCGGATCACCTGTGTGGCCTGCTGGATGCGCAGGAGAAGATCGCCTATCCGAATGCCACGGTGTGGCTGTCGGCCGCGGACGCGGCGTACTGGCTGGATCCGGCCAGCGAGGCAACCGCGCCGCAGGGTGTGCGCTTTGCCTTCGCCTTGGCGCGCAAGGCGGTGGCGCCGTATGAGGCGAGCGGGAAACTGAAGCGCTTTGCACCTGGCGACACATTGCCGGCGGGCATCACCGCATTGGACAGCCATGGCCATACGGTCGGCCATGTGTCTTACCGGATCGATGGTGGCACCGGCCAGCAGTTGCTGGTGTGGGGCGACATCGTGCATTTCCACGCGGTGCAGTTCGCGCAGCCGCAGGCCTCATTCGAAGCGGACAGCGACCGCGTGGCCGCGATCGCCAGCCGGCGCCGGATGATGGCGCAGGCGGCGGATCAGGGCTGGTGGGTAGCCGGCGCGCACCTGCCGTTCCCGGGGTTGGGGCATGTGCGCCGCGAGGGAGAGGCATTTGCCTGGGTGCCGGGCGAGTTCGCGCCGTTGCCGGCACGATGACAGCGGAATGGCGGCAGATGGACGGCAAGGATCCGCCCGGATGGCGGCGACGGTAGATCCACGCATGGCGTGGATCTACGGGCGAGCGGTCAGCTCGCTTCCGGCGCCGGCTTGTTCAGGCCCAGCCAGCCGCCGATGATGCCGCGGGCTTCATCCACGCCCTGCCGGGCGGGACCGGAGAAGGTCTGCACACTGACGGTATCGCCGAAGGAGGACTGCAGTTCCTTGCGCACCTTCTGCAGGGCGATGCCCTGCTGGCCACGGCCGAGCTTGTCGGCCTTGGTCAGCAGCGCATGCGCCGGCAGGCCGCGCTGCACTGCATAGGCCAGCATCTGGCGGTCGTAGTCCCTCAGCGGGTGACGGATGTCCATCACCACCACCAGGCCACGCAGGGCCTCGCGGGTACGGAAGTACTGGTCGATGAAGGCCTGCCAGTGCGCCTGCAGGTCCAGCGGGACCTTGGCGTAGCCGTAACCGGGCAGATCGACCAGTTTGGCCTCCGGGGTGACCTCGAAGAACACCAGCTGCTGGGTGCGGCCGGGGGTCTTGGAGACCCGGGCCAGGCTGTTCTGGCGGGTCAGGGCGTTGAGGGCACTGGACTTGCCGGCGTTTGAGCGACCGGCAAAGGCGACTTCCGCGCCCACGTCCTCCGGCAATTGCCGGGTGTTGTGGGCCGAAAGCAGGTATTGGGCGCGTTCGAGGAGCAATGACATGGGCATAGGATCGCATGTCCGGGCCCGATCCGCGCTGTCTGCGGTCGGTTTTGCTGCACCCTGCGTTGACCGTGGCGGGAAACGGCGTTGATAATCGGGCGATCCCCGTGGTTGCGGTCCCGCAACCGCCAGGCCGGTCCACACGGAGCTTCCGCATGCGCCATGCTCGCGTTCTTGCCGTTTCCGCACTTGCTGTCTCGCTGCTCGCCGCCGTTGCCGTTGCCCAGACCTCGATCACCCCGTTGCCGGACAACGGGCCGATCAAGACCGCCTCGCTGGAGGTCGATTTCAGCAAAACCACCTGGGGCGATCCCAAGGCCGGGCAGACCAAGGCCGCAGCCTGCGCGGCCTGCCATTCGGCCGACGGCAACTCGACGGTGGAGATGTACCCGAGCATCGCCGGCCAGAGCGAACGCTACAGTGCCCAGCAGATCGCCCTGATCGCCAATGGCCAGCGCACCTCCGGGGCCTCGGCGGCGATGGTGCCGTTCGTGCAGGACCTCACTCCGCAGGACATGCGCGACATCGGCGCCTACTTCGCCACGCAGAAGGCCACGGCCGGCATCGCCGACGATGGTGCGGTGACCGAGGGCCCGTACGCCGGCAAGAAGTTCTACGAGATCGGCCAGCAGCTGTATCGCGGCGGCGACGCCGAGCGCGGCATCCCGGCCTGCATGGCGTGCCACGGCCCCACCGGCGCCGGCAACCCCGGCCCGGCCTACCCGCATATCAGTGGCCAGCACGCGGCGTATGTCGCACGGCGGCTGCAGGAGTACCAGGCCGGAACCACCCAGGAAACCGACAAGGCCCACTTCCAGATCATGGCCACGATCGCCAAGTCGTTGACCGAGCAGGAGATCCAGGCTTTGGCCAGCTACCTGCAGGGGCTGCACAACCGGGCAGATGACGTCGCCGCTGCGGCCACGCCGCTCGCCGGAGGCACGCAGGCACCACCGTAACGACCGCCCACGCCGCAGCGCATTCCCTTGGTCGGATGACGGATGCGGCCACCCCGGCCGGCGGGGTATGTTCACTGGCACGCCGGCGACTGGGCCGGCGTCGTTTTTTCTGTATGGAGATGGATGTAGATGACGTTGATGCCCCGCCTGATGTTGTTGCTGCTGGCCCTGAGCCCGTTGACCACCCTCGCCGCCACCCCGACACCGCTGGTGGAGGGCAAGGATTACGAACGGATCGCCGACGCCGGTCCGTTCGCGCCGCTGGCCGGCAAGATCGAAGTCGTGGAGATGTTCGGCTACACCTGCCCGCACTGCGCGCACTTCGAACCGCAGCTGGAAGCCTGGGCCGCCAAGCTGCCCAAGGATGTCCGCTTCACCCCGGTGCCGGCCGCTTTCGGGGGCGTGTGGGATTCGTTTGCCCGCGCCTACTACGCTGCCGACCAGCTGGGTGTGGCCAAGCGCAGCCACCGCGCGATGTTCGATGCCCTGCATGAGAAGGGATCGCTGCCGATGCAGAACGTCTCGCCGGATGAACTGGCCGCGTTCTACCAGGGCTTCGGCGTGGCCCCGGCGCAGTACATCACCGCGCTCAAGAGCGACGCCGTGGATGCCAAGGTCAAGGCCGCCCGTGCCTTCGCCCTGCGCACCAAGGTGCCCGGCACGCCGACGCTGATCGTCAATGGCGTGTACCTGGTCAAGGGCGACTCGTTCGAGTCGATGCTGCGCAACGCAGATGCCCTGATCGCCCGTGCGCGCAGCGGCAAGGCGCTCTAACAGCGCTCGCTGAACCATCACGCACCGTGCACGCGGGACGCTCGTTTCCGCGTGTCATCATGCTTCCCTGGCCGGTGCTCCCAGCATCGGCCCCACCATGCTCATCCGCTGGAGATGCTTCGATGAAGACCCGTTTCGCCATTACGCTCATGGCCCTGCTGCCGATCCTGGCTGCCTGCAAGGCCCAGGACGGTACCGCCAACACCACCGCCCCGGCTGAGCCGGCCGCACCGAGCAGCACCCCGGCCACCGAAACGGCCCCCCCGAGCGAGCAGGCCCCGGCCGCCAGCGGTGAAACTGCCGCCGCCGAGACCGCCGCTGCCGAAGCCACCACCCCGGCGCCGGCGCCGGCCTCGTCGCGCCCGACCGGCCCGGAGCCGGTTGCCGGCACCGACTATGTGGTGATCGAGAACGGCCAGCCGTTCCAGCCGGCCACCGGCAAGATCGAAGTCGCCGAAATCTTCGGTTACGTATGCCCGGCCTGCGCCGCGTTCCAGCCGCTGATCGGGCCGTGGAAGGCCGGTCTGCCGAGCGACGTCAATTTCGTCTACGTGCCGGCCATGTTCGGCGGTACCTGGGATGACTACGGCCGTGCGTTCTATGCCGCGCAGGCGATGGGCCTGCAGGAAAAGACCCACGAAGCCATGTACGCCGCGATCCATGCCGAGCAGAGCCTGAAGGGCGAGCGCGGCCGTGATTCGGTCGAGGACATCGCCAACTTCTACGGCAAGCACGGCGCCGACCCGAAGCAGTTCGCCGCGATGATGGGCAGCTTCGCCGTCAACGCCAAGACCAACTCGGCCAAGCAGTTCGCCCAGCGCAGCAAGATCTCCGGCACCCCGTCGGTGATCGTCAACGGCAAGTACCTGGTCAAGGGCAAGGGCTTCCCGGACATGCTGCGCATCGCCGATCACCTGATCGCGCGCGAACGCGCCGGCAAGGCCAACTGAGCCAGCGATAGCGAACCGTCGTGACCTTCCCCCACACGCGGACCCTGCGCCTGCTGACGGCCAACATCCAGGCCGGTTCGAGCACCCGCCGCTACAGTGACTACGTGACCCGCAGCTGGTCGCACGCACTGCCGGCCGGGCGCAAACGAACCAGCCTGGATGCCATCGCGCAGATGGCCCGCGAACACGACATCGTCGGCCTGCAGGAAGCCGACCCCGGCAGCCTGCGCTCGGGCTTCACCAACCAAACCCACTACCTCGCCGAGCGCGCGGGCTTCAATTACTGGAGCCACCAGCCCAACCGCCGCATGGGCGGGGTGGCCTCCAGCGCCAACGGCCTGCTCAGCAAGCTCGAGCCGGTCGAGGTCCAGGACCACGCCCTGCCCGGCCGGATCGGCGGGCGCGGCGTGCTGCTGGCCAAGTTCGGTGAAGGCAGCCAGGGCCTGGCGGTGGCGGTGGCGCATCTGTCGTTGGGGACCAATTCGCGCATGTCGCAATTGGCCTTTATTGCCGATCTGCTTGCCGACCACCCCAATGCCGTGCTGATGGGCGATTTCAACTGCCTGGCCGAACGCCCGGAAATGCAGGTGCTGTACCAGAAGACGACGCTGCAGCCGCCGGGCTGCGTGGTGCCGACCTTCCCCAGCTGGCGCCCGGACCGGGCGATCGACCACATCCTGCTCAGCGACGGCCTGCAGCAACGCAGTGCCGAAGCCGTACCGGCCGCGTTCTCCGATCACCTCGCGCTGGCGATGTCGATCGACGTGCCGAGCAGCGCGCTGCGCTGACGCAGGTATACCCGCCGCCCTTGCGCGGCGGGGCTGATGGCGGTGTAAACAGGCTGTCCACAGCGCCTGTGCGATAAATCCCGCCGTCTGCCGCTCCGGCACCGGGAGTATCCCCCACCCCATGAGTACCGTGGAGCCGCCTCTGCCCGAGGTGCGCACGCTTCGACCCGTGTTCCTGCTTGCCGCCACGATCGTGGCGGCATTCGCCATTCTGGTCACCGTGTTTCCCATCGATGCCGGCGTGATGCTGCTCGATGCCCAGACCTGGGCCTCGCGCAATGTCGGCTGGTATTACCTGCTGGCGATGACCGTGTACCTGGTGTTCGTGGTCGGCGTGGCGCTGTCCGGCTATGGCAACGTCAAGCTGGGCGCGGACCATGACGAGCCGGAGTTCAGCTATCTGTCCTGGGCCGGCATGTTGTTCGCCGCCGGCATCAGCATCACCCTGTTCTTCTTCTGCGTCTCCGAGCCGCTGACCCACTACCTGTTGCCGCCGCAGGGCGGCACCGGCAGCGGCGAGGCCAGCGCGCGCCAGGCGATGCAGCTGCTGTTCCTGCATTGGGGCCTGCACGGCTGGGGCGTGTTCGCGCTGGCCGCGATGGCGCTGGCCTACTTCGCCTACCGCCACAACCTGCCCCTGGCGCTGCGCTCGGCGCTGTATCCGCTGATCGGCAAGCGAATCAACGGGCCGATCGGCTACACCGTGGATGCCCTGGGCATCGTAGCCACCGTGTTCGGCCTCGGCGCGGACATGGGCTTTGGCGTGCTGCATCTCAACGCCGGCCTGAACACCTTGTTCCCGGTGCCGCACGCGGCCTGGGTGCAGGTCGGGCTGATCGTACTGATGATGGGCGCGGCGATCACAGTGGCCGTGTCCGGCGTGGAAAAGGGCGTGCGCTGGATGTCCAACATCAACATGCTGCTGGCGATCTCGCTGCTGCTGTTCATGCTGTTCGCCGGCCCCACCCAGTACCTGCTCAATGCCTTCATGCAGAACATGGGCGACTACCTGGGCAACGTGGTCGGCAAGAGCTTCGATGTGTACGCCTACGGCGGGCGCCCGGACTGGCTGGGCAACTGGACGGTGTTCTACTGGGCCTGGTGGATCGGCTGGGCGCCGTTCGTAGGCTTGTTCATCGCGCGCATCTCGCGCGGCCGCACCATCCGCGAGTTCGTGCTCGGCGTGCTGCTGATTCCCCTCGGTTTCACCCTGGCGTGGCTGTCGATCTTCGGCAACAGTGCGCTGGATCAGATCCTGCACCACGACCAGGTGCACCTGGCGCAGATGGCGGTGGAGAACCCACCGACCGTGTTGTACGCGCTGCTGGAAAGCTACCCGTGGAGCCGCACCGTCATCGCGGTCACGGTGATCGTCAGCTTCATCTTCTTCGTCACCTCGGCCGATTCCGGCACGGTGGTGCTGTCCACGCTGTCCTCGCAGGGCGGCAATCCGGAAGACGACGGTCCGCGCTGGCTGCGTGTGTTCTGGGGCGTGATGACCGGTCTGGTCACCGCCGGGCTGCTGCTGGCCGGCAGCATGGATGCGCTCAAATCCGCGGTGGTGCTGGCCTCGTTGCCGTTCTCGGTGGTGTTGCTGCTGATGCTGTGGGGCTTGACCCGTGCACTGGGCGAAGAGTCGCAGCGCAAGAAGGCCTCGCAGTACTCGCCGATCCCATTGATCGGGCAATCGCGGCATCAGCGCGGCTGGCGCCAGCGAATCACCCAGGCGGTGCATTTCCCGGTCCGCGACGAGGTGTACCGGTTCATGGATACCGATGTGAAGCCGGCGATCGAAGCCGTCGCGGCGCAGCTGCTCGAACAGGGCCTGGATGTGCAGACGAAGTTCGAGCCGGGTCACATGGAGCTGCTGGTGGACCATGGCGAACAACAGGTCTTCACCTACCAGGTGATCATGCGCGGCTACCTCACGCCTTCGTTCGCCGCGCAGCGCTTCCGCAACCAGCGTTACTACCGCGCCGAAGTGCACCTCTATGAAGGTGGACAGGACTACGAGCTGTTCGGCTACAGCCGCCAGCAGATCATCAACGACATCATCGATCAGTACGAGCGTCACCTGCAGTTCCTGCATCTCACGCGTTGACGCACTGATCTCCCGCTGCAAAGGAGTCATCGACATGCCTACCCTCCCCGACCAGCTGCTGTACATCGGCGGCCGCTACGTTCCCTCCCAGGGCGGAAAGACCTTCCAGGTCATCAACCCGGCCAACGGCGAGCTGCTCGCCAACGTCCACAGCGCCAACAGCGACGATCTCGACGCTGCCGTGGAGAGCGCCCAGGCCGGCCAGAAAGTGTGGGCCGCGCTGACCACCGTGGAACGCTCGCGCATCCTGCTGCGGGCGGTGGCACTGCTGCGCGAGCGCAACGATGCACTGGCCGAACTGGAATCGCGCAACACCGGCAAGGCCCTGAGCGAAACGCTCAGCGTGGACGTGGTCACCGGCGCGGACGTACTGGAGTACTACGCCGGTGTCATGCACGGGCTGGAAGGCAGCCAGGTGCCGCTACGCGAGAGCAGCTTCTTCTACACCCGGCAGGAACCGCTGGGCGTGGTCGGCGCGATCGGCGCCTGGAACTACCCGATCCAGATCGCGCTGTGGAAGGCCGCCCCGGCGTTGGCCGCCGGCAACGCGATGATCTTCAAGCCCAGCGAAGTCACGCCGCTGACCGCGCTGAAGCTGGCGGAGATCTTCACCGAGGCCGGCCTGCCCGATGGCGTGTTCAACGTGTTGCCCGGCGATGGCGCCGGCGTCGGCTCGGCGCTGACCGAGCACCCGCTGATCGAGAAGATATCCTTCACCGGCGGCACCGCGACCGGCCGCAAGGTGATGGCCAGTGCCTCCAGCTCCACGCTCAAGGACGTCACCATGGAGCTGGGCGGCAAGTCGCCGCTGATCATCTGCGAAGACGCCGATCTGGACCTGGCCGCCGACGTGGCGATGATGGCCAACTTCTACAGCTCCGGCCAGGTGTGCACCAACGGCACCCGCGTGTTCGTTCCGCGCAGCGCGCTGGCCGCGTTTGAAGCCAAGCTGCTGGAACGGGTCCAGCGCATCCGCATCGGCGACCCACTGGCCAAGGACACCAACTTCGGCCCGCTGGTCAGCGCCGCCCACATGCAGCGCGTGCTGGAGCACATCGGCAGCGGCAAGGCCGAAGGTGCACGGCTGGTCTGCGGCGGCGAACGGCTGACCGACGGCGCGTTGGGCAAAGGCTGCTATGTGGCACCGACCATCTTCAGCGACTGCCGCGATGACATGCGCATCGTGCGCGAAGAGATTTTCGGGCCGGTGATGAGCCTGTTGGCGTACGACGACGAAGACGAGGCCGTGCGCCGCGCCAACGACACCGATTACGGTCTCGCCGCCGGCGTGGTCACGCCGGACCTGGTGCGCGCGCATCGGCTGATCCATCATCTCGAGGCCGGCATCTGCTGGGTCAACAGCTGGGGCGAATCGCCGGCACAGATGCCGGTGGGCGGCTACAAGCAGTCCGGTGTCGGCCGCGAAAACGGGCTGGCCACGCTGCGTGCCTACACCCGCACCAAATCCATCCAGATCGAACTGGACCGCTACGCGTCGGTGTTCTGAGCCGGCCTTACCAGGAGACACCGCGATGAAGCGCGAATACGACTACATCATCATCGGCGCCGGGTCGGCCGGCAACACGCTGGCCGCGCGCCTGACCGAAGACGCCGGGGTCAGCGTGCTGCTGCTGGAAGCCGGTGGGCCGGACTACCGGATGGATTTCCGCACCCAGATGCCGGCCGCACTGGCTTATCCGCTGCAGGGCCGCCGCTACAACTGGGCGTATGAAACCGAGCCGGAGCCCTACATGGACAACCGGCGCATGGAGTGCGGCCGCGGCAAGGGCCTGGGCGGTTCCTCGCTGATCAACGGCATGTGCTACATCCGCGGCAACGCGATGGACTTCGACCAGTGGGCCAGCTTCGACGGCCTGGAGGACTGGAGCTACCACGACGTGCTGCCGTACTTCCGCAAGGCGGAAACGCGCGATATCGGCTCCAACGATTACCACGGCGGCGACGGCCCGGTCAGCGTGGCGACCCCGAAGAACGGCAACAACGTGCTGTTCCACGCGATGGTCGAGGCCGGCGTGCAGGCCGGCTACCCGCGCACCGATGACCTCAACGGCTACCAGCAGGAAGGCTTCGGCCCGATGGACCGCACGGTGACCCCGCGCGGGCGCCGCTCCAGTACCGCACGCGGCTATCTGGACATGGCCAAGGACCGTGAGGGACTGGAGATCGTGGTGCACGCCACCACCGACCGCATCCTGTTCGCCGGCAAGCGCGCGGTGGGCGTGCGCTACCTGGCCGGCAGCAGCGCCGAGCCGATTGACGCCACCGCCCGCCGCGAGGTGCTGCTGTGTGCCGGTGCGATCGCCTCGCCGCAGATCCTGCAGCGCTCCGGCGTGGGCGCGCCGGCATTGCTGGCCGCCCTTGGGGTGCCGCTGGTGCACGACCTGCCCGGCGTCGGCGAGAACCTGCAGGATCACCTGGAGGTGTACATGCAGTACGCCTGCAAGAAGCCGGTCTCGCTGTACCCGGCGCTGCAGTGGTGGAACCAGCCGGCGATCGGTGCGGAATGGCTGTTCGCCGGCACCGGCATCGGTGCCAGCAACCAGTTCGAAGCCGGTGGTTTCATCCGCACCCGCGAGGAGTTCGACTGGCCCAACATCCAGTACCACTTCCTGCCGGTGGCCATCAATTACAACGGCACCAATGCGGTCAAGGAACACGGTTTCCAGGCGCATGTGGGCTCGATGCGCACGCCCAGCCGCGGCCACGTGCATGCCAAGTCGCTGGACCCGCGTGAGCATCCCTCGATCCTGTTCAACTACCAGTCCACCGACCAGGACTGGCAGGAGTTCCGCGATGCGATCCGCATCACCCGCGAGATCATCGCCCAGCCCGCGCTGGACGAGTACCGCGGCCGCGAGATCAGCCCGAGCGCCGAGTGCCAGACCGATGCGGAGCTGGATGCCTTCGTGCGCGCCCATGCCGAAACCGCCTACCACCCGTCCTGCTCGTGCGCGATGGGCACCGATGCGATGAGCGTGGTCGACGGCCAGGGCCGCGTGCATGGCATGGAAAGCCTGCGTGTGGTCGATGCCTCGATCATGCCGCGCATCATCACCGGCAACCTCAACGCCACTACGATCATGATCGCCGAGAAGATCGCCGACCGGATCCGGGGGCGTGCACCGTTGCCGCGCAGCACGGCGGCCTATTACGTGGCCGGGGACGCACCGGCGCGGCGCTGAGGGCGTTACGCCGGCGCACCCGGCAACGGCACCACCACCCGCTTCGCCGTCAACGTGCTCCCTACCGAGGCCACCACGGTGCAGCCGATCGCCGCCCATTGCAGCGGGGTCAGGTGCTCGGCCAGCAACCCCATCGCCAGCAGCGCCGCGACGGCCGGCTCCATGCTGATCAGGATGCCGAAGGTCTCCTTCGGCAGCCGCTTGAGCGCCATCATCTCCAGCGACATCGGGATCGCGCTGGAGACGATCGCCACGCCCAACCCGAACAGCAGGATCTTCGGATCCAGCAGTGCCATGCCCGCGTGCGCCACGCCGACCGGGACCACCACCAGCGCCGCCGCACACAGCCCCAGCGAGACCGTGTGCCCGGCCGGCAGATGCCCGGCGCGCTTGCCGAAGATGATGTACATCGCCCAGCAGACTGCCGCGCCCAGCGCGAACATCACCCCGACCGGGTCCAGTGGCTCACCATGGCCCAGCGGCAGCAGCAGCAACAGCCCGACCAGCGCGCAGCCGACCCACACGAAGTCCACCGGCCGCCGCGAGGACCACATCGCCACCGCCAACGGCCCGCAGAATTCGATGGCCACCGCGATGCCGAACGGGATCGTGCGCAGCGCCATGTAGAACAGCAGATTCATCACCCCGAGCGTGATGCCGTAACGGAAGATCGCTCCGGCATCGGCGCGCGAGGTGGTCCAGCGCCACGGCCGGAACACCATCAACAGCACCAGCGCCGAGAAACCCACGCGCAGTGCGCTGGTGCCCTGCGCACCGATCAGCGGGAACAGCTGTTTGGCATACGAGGTGCCCACGGCCAAGGAGGTGACCGAGCCGAGCACGGCCAGGGCGGGGAAGAAGCTGGAGAGGCGGGAGGTCGACATCCGCACAGGATATTGCGCAACGGCCGAAGGAGATGCTCAATTACAGGGGCCTTCCTGCATGTTTCACTCACCATGTCCGCCACGCCCTACACCCCCGATGGTTTCGACCGCGCCATCCTGGCGATCCTGCAGCGCGACAACGCCACCCCGCAGCGCGAGATCGCCGAGGCGGTGAGCCTGTCGGCGCCGGCGGTGCAGCGGCGGATCAAGCGCTTGGAGGAAACGGGCGTGATCCGCGCAAACGTCGCCGTGCTGGATCAGGCCCGGCTGGGCCGGCCGCTGACGATCATGGTCGAGGTCCGGGTCGCCAGCGAGCAGCCGCACCGGGTCGCCCCGTTCCGTCGCCGCGTGCAGGAGGACCCCGCCGTGCAGCAGTGCTACGCGATCACTGGCGACGCCGATTTCCTGCTGAACCTGACCGCCACCTCGATGGAAGAATACGAAGCGATCAGCGAGCGGCTGTTCGGCAACGACGACAACATCGAGCGCTTCCGCACCGCGGTGGCGCTGAGTACGCTCAAGCGCAGCCTGGCGGTTCCCCTCGCCGAGTGATCCGGGTCAGCGCGTGGCCGCCAGCGCGGCATCGAACAACGCCGTCGCTTCCGTGATCGCGGCCCCGTGGGTGGCCTGCTTGTCCGCCACCACCTGGCAGAGTGCACCGACGCGGGTCTGGCCCAGGGCGGTGCAGCTGGACAGGAAGTCGTAGTGCCCGACCGCGGGCAAGGTGGTCAGCGTCGCCTTGGGGAGTGCCGCCGCTGCGATGTCGCCGTTGGTGGCCGGTGAGGCCACCGTGTCGGCCGCACCGACGATGATCGATACCGGCTGGCTCACCTTCTCCAGTTCCTCCGGGGCGAAGGCCTGCACCATGGCCGGCGCGATCAGCACTACCGCACGTACCCCGGCAATGGCGCGGTCCTCACCGGCCTTGGCCACCCACGGGGCCAGTTCCGGTGTCGCCGCGGCGGTCATCCGACGCGCCAGGGTCAATGAGGGAGTCTCGGCCTGCGGCGCGCAGACGCCGTCGTCAGGATGCGCGCGGCAGAACGCCAGCAGCCGCTGCACGTCCGGGCGTGCGCCCGCGGCAACCAAGGCAGTGAACCCGCCGGCCGAATAGCCCGCCATGCCCAACCGCGTGGCATCGATCTCCGCCGCCAGCGCGGGGTCGGCCTGCACGGCAGCCAGCGCGGCAGCCAGGTCATCCACACGGTTCCACATCAGGATGCTGCCGGCCTCGGTCATCGGGTCCACCCCGTTGTTGCCGGGATGATCCACCGCGATCACCACATATCCGGCCCGTGCCATCGCGGTACCGAACCAGCCCATCATCCGTGCGCTGCCGCCGTTGCCGTGCGAGAGCAGCAGCACCGGCCAGCGTCCGTTGGCGATGGCGGCATCCGCGGCGGCCGTGCCCACCTCGAACAGCGGCGCATCGGGCGGGCCGATCGTCAGCGCGGTTTCCTGCGCCCCGGGCTGTGCCGGGTACCACACGGTGTAGCGCACGCTGTCGCGGTGGTCGGCATCGCGCACGGCCGCACTGGGCGTATGTGCAACGCCGTGCCGCTCGCCGACGGGCGGCACGGCCCCAGCGGCAAACAGGGGCAGGCAGAGCGCCAGCAGCGCGGCACAACAACGGGCGGTCATTCGCATGGGTCACTCTCCTTGGGGTGCAACGTGTCGGCCAGCGGCAGCCAGATCTCCACCCCGCCGTGGCCGCTGCGGTCATCGAAGCGCGTGTCGTAGCGCTCCAGGTCCGGTGCATCGGCCAGGGTCAGGCCGGACGCCGGCAGATAGTCATTCAACAACCAGAACCAGGTGGAGCGGATCGCGGAAATGTGCCCGGCATGCCAGGCCACCAGGTACTCGCGGGGCGGAATCAGGATGGCCTGCCAGCCGGCGGGCACGGGCGCGCCGGCACTGATCTCCACGCCGGCGATGTAATCAAAGCCACCGTCAGCGTCATTGTTGCCGCACACACCATAGGCGATCTCCGCGCCCAGCCCATGCGCCTCGTCCAGGCGCTGCCATTGCGAAGGAATCGATGCGACGGTCGCGGAGGTGTGGCGCGCACCGATCCCGGCCACGCGCAGTGCGCCACGGTGCACGCGATGCGGTTCGATCGTGCAGGGTGTCGAGGAGTCGATCAGTTTCAATGCCTCGACCAGCACCACGCCGCCCAGCCCCTGCTCCCGCACCTGCTCGGGCGATCGCCCAAACTGCTCGGAGAATGCGCGGGTAAAGGCTGCATGCGAGGCGTAACCAGCAGCGATGGCCACCTCCAGGATGCCATCAGCCCCGGCCGCCAACTGATGTGCGGCGTGGGTCAGCCGGCGGCCACGCAGATAGCGCACCACCGAGGTGCCGGTGCTGAGCTGGAACAGCCGCGAGAGATGGAACGGCGACAGCCCCACCACGCGGGCGATAGCGGCCAGCGACGGGTTTTCAGCGAAGTGGCTTTCGATGTACCACAGGGCCCTGCGTGCCGCACCCATACCGCCAGATCCATGCCGATGAACGGGACCGCAGCGTAACCCAGCGCGCGCCGCGCCATTTGATCGTTCTTGCTGTCTGCGGCAACCCGCCGCGCGTGTTGTCTCAGCCCCTCACCGCCGCTTCGATGGCCGCCACGTCGATCCTGCGCATGGTCATCATCGCCTCGAACGCGCGCCGGGCCACGGCGGGGTCCTTGCTGGTCACCGCGTCGGTCAGTACCCGCGGCGTGATCTGCCAGGACAGACCCCATTTATCGCGACACCAGCCACAGGCGCTCTCCTCGCCGCCGTTGCCGACGATCGCAGCCCACAACCGGTCCGTTTCGGCCTGGTCATCGGTGGCGATCTGGAAGGAGAACGCTTCGCTGTGTTTGAACGCCGGCCCGCCGTTGAGCCCGATGCAGGGGATGCCGGCGACGGTGAAATCGACAGTGAGCACATCGCCCTGTTTGCCGGAGGGAAAATCGCTCGGCGCGTGGTGCACCGCGTGCACCGCACTGTCAGGGAAGGTGGCGGCGTAGAAGGTGGCGGCGTCGAGCGCGGTACCGTCGAACCAGAGGCAGATCGTGTTCTTGCAGACCATGGGCGTCTCCTGGAGCAGAGGATGGATTGCGCCCGCTTACGGTAGGCGCGCCGGTGTTAAGCCTGCGCGCGGGTGCCGCGTGGGTGTGCCGTGGATAGCGACGGCCCATGCTGCTCGCCCCCGCGTGCTGGCCCCCGCCAAGATGAATACGCAGATACCCTGCCCACCATCATCGGGATCGATGCAGAGATCGGATGCGGTTGATGATGCGAATGATTGCCATTACCATAGTGTGATCCGGGTCGCGCAAGGGATGCGTACCCGTGAACAGTTATCGAGCCCGCGCCGGGTCACCGCCCCCGCCAGCCGCTTCCTGCCCCCACCCCGCTCCGCCGCAGGCCACCCAGGACGCCGGCCATGCCCGTTGCCGTCTTTCTGGAAACGCCGATGCCCCGCTACGCCCACGTGCTGTCCCGCCCGTCGATGCACCGTCGCCCGCTGCCGCAGGCCTTGATGGTGGCCCTGTGCGCCCTTGCCGTTGCGCCTGCGTTCGCGCAGGATGCGACCCCTGACGCCACCACCCTGGACAAGATCGTGGTCAAGGGCGAGCGCGCCGAAGGCTATTCGGTCCGCAGGACCTCGGCCGGTACCCGCTTCGATCTGGCCCCGCGCGAAATCCCGCAGTCGGTCAGCATCATCAGCCACCAGCGCATCGAGGATCAGAACCTTGATGACATCATCGACGTGCTGGCCAACACCACCGGCGTGAGCAGCACCCAGTCCGATACCGAGCGCACCGAGTTCTACGCGCGCGGTTTCTACATCGACAGCTACCAGTTCGACGGCCTGCCGACCCAGATGGTGCAGAACTGGAGCTACGGCGATTCCGGCCTGGATTTGGCCCTGTACGACCGCGTGGAAGTGGTGCGTGGCGCCACCGGCCTGCTGTCCGGCGCCGGCAACCCGTCCGCCTCGGTGAACCTGATCCGCAAGCACGCCGACAGCGCCGAGCTGACCGGCAACGTGTCGGTCAATGTCGGCAGCTGGGGCCGCACCCGCAGCACGGTGGATGTGACCACCCCGCTGAACGCCAGCGGCTCGGTGCGTGCGCGCGTGATCGGCAGCTACCTGGATACCGAATCGCAGATGGACCGCTACGACCAGCACAAGACGCTGGGCTATGCGGTGATCGATGCCGACCTGACCCCGGATACCCAGCTGAGCGTGGGCTATGACTACCAGCAGAAGCGCGCGAACGGCGCGACCTGGGGTGGCTTCCCGATGTGGTACTCCGACGGCACCCCCACACCGTACGACAAGACCTTCAGTGCGAACCCGGGGTGGACCTACTGGGATACCACCAGCAAGCGCCTGTTCGCCACGCTGGAACATGCTTTCGCCAATGACTGGAAGGTCAAGGTCGGTGCGACGCACGACAAGACCAATGCCAACGACAAGCTGTTCTACCCGTCCTACACCGCCTTCGACAAGGTCACCGGCAGCGGCATCACGCCAATGGCCGGCCTGTACAACACCGAGCGCAAGGTCGACAGCGTGGACGGCTTTGTGGAAGGCCCGTTCCAACTGTTCGGCCGCGAACACCAGTTCATGGCCGGCCTGAGCTACAACAAGCGCGAGTACGCCAACTACGGTGACTTCCAGGTCGGCGGCACCAATACCGCGTGGGGCCCGATCGACAACTATCTCAACTGGACCGGCAACATCCCGGAACCGAACTGGAACCCGCTGAGCCTGGCCAGCCAGGGCACCATCACCCAGAAGGCCGGCTACGCGGCGACCCGCCTGTCGTTGGCCGATCCGTTGAAGCTGATCCTGGGTGCTCGTTACACCGATTGGAAAAGCGAGGGCGAAGACGCGGACCGCTCGCACAAGGTCACCACGCCGTATGCCGGCCTGGTCTACGATCTCAACGACACGTATTCCACCTACGCCAGCTACACCGAGATCTTCCAGCCACAGACGCTGCGCACCAAGGCGGGCAGCTATCTGGACCCGGTCGATGGCAAGAGCTACGAGGTGGGCGTCAAGGGCGCGTGGTTCGATAACCGCCTGAACGCCTCGCTGGCCGTGTTCCGCATCGAGCAGGACAACGTCGGCCAGGCCACGATGGACAAGGTAGACGGTAACGAACTCGAAACGGCGTACATCGCCGCGCGCGGCACCGTCAGCCGCGGCGTTGAGTTCGAACTCAACGGTGAGCTTGCCCCGGGCTGGAACGCCACGTTTGGTGCGTCGCGCTACGTGGCCAAGGACATCAACGATGCGGACATCAACACCAACCTGCCGCAGACCACGCTCAAGCTGTTTACGAGCTACACCCCGCAGTCGCTCACCGCACTGACGGTCGGCGGCGGTGCCAACTGGCAGAACCGTATCTACTACCCGATCCCGGGGCTTGGCCGCTTCGAACAGGAAGGCTACGCGCTGGTCAGCGCCTTCGTGCGCTACCGCATCTCCCCGGAGTTCAGCGTGCAGGCCAACCTCAACAATCTGCTGGACAAGAAGTACCTCTCGCAGATCACCGGCTACGGTGCCTACGGCGATGGTCGCAATGGCGGCCTGACGTTTACCTGGTCGTTCTGATCGGTCATTGATCGTAACGCTTCAACAAAGGAGAACCGGGCATTGCCCGGCTCTCTGCGTCTTGCACGATGCGCAACGGACGCGCGGCGCCGCACGGCCAGACCTCGGTAGTGCCGGCCGCTGGCCGGCAGCCTCATGAACGATGAAAGTCCTGCCTGGTTGCCGGCC
>NZ_JASCOO010000074.1:0-20434 GCF_029959485.1 Stenotrophomonas sp. PS02301 | reverse complement strand
GGATGGCCCCAACCAGGACCGTTACAGCGCCATGGATGGCGCTGACGAGCCCCCATGGATGGGTTCACGGCGCGTCCTGGTTGGGGCCATCCCGCTGCCTCAACCAGAACACCCGGCCGCCGCTTTTGCGTCAGCTCACGCGTCCTTACCCTCATGCGGCGCATCCGCCGCCGCGGCATCATGCCCAAGCTCGTATTCCGCATCGTAATTCCAGATGCTGCCGTCATCGGCCGCCGGGCCACACGAAATCGACATCGCGCCCTGATCGGCCGGGCCCACCAGACGGCGGCTCATCGCGAACAGATTGCGGCCCAGATCATGCGCCGCCGGTGCGGTGTTCGGCGCCGGCTCACGTGCCGCGAATTCCGCCGCATCCACCAACAGCTCCAGCGTGCCGGCTTCACCATCCAGACGGATGATGTCGCCCTCGCGCACCCGTGCCAGCGGACCGCCACGCGAGGCTTCCGGCGTCATGTGGATCGCCGCCGGGAACTTGCCCGAGGCACCGGACAGACGACCATCGGTGACCAGCGCCACGCGACGGCCCTGGTTCTGCAGCAGGCCCAGCAGCGGCGCCAGCGAATGCAGCTCCGGCATGCCATTGGAGCGCGGGCCCTGGTAACGGACCACCGCCACGAAATCGTGCGGCAGCACACCGGCCGCGTGCAGCTTGTTCAGCACCTGCGGCGCATCGACCACCACCGCCGGTGCTTCGATCGTGCGGAACTCCGGCTTCACCGCCGACAGCTTGATCAGCGAACGGCCGAGGTTGCCGCGCAGCAGGCGCAGGCCGCCCTGCGACTCGAACGGATTGGCCACGCCACGCACCACATCCGGATCGGCGCTCTCGCGCACGCCATCGATGTAGGTCAGCTTGCCGTCGCGCAGCGCCGGCTCCTGGCCGTACTGGTGCATGCCGCCTTCGGCCACGGTCTGCAGGTCGGCATGCATCAGGCCGGCCTCCATCAGCTCGCGGAACACGAACGCGGTGCCGCCGGCCGCGGCGAAGCGGTTCACGTCGGCTTCGCCGTTCGGATAGACGCGGGCCAGCAACGGAATCAGCTGCGAGAGCTGGTCCATGTCGTCCCAGGTCAGCACGATGCCGGCCGCACGCGCCACGGCGATCCAGTGGATGGTGTGGTTGGTCGAGCCGCCGGTGGCCATCAGGGTGACCACCGCGTTGACGATCGCGCGTTCGTCGATCAAGCGGCCGAGCGGCCGGAAGTCGTCGCCCAGGGCGCTGATTTCCAGTGCGCGCACCGCCGCGTGGCGAGTCAGTGCGTCGCGCAGGGGTGTATCCGGATTGACGAACGAGGCGCCCGGCATCTGCACGCCCATCGCTTCGAGCAGGGTCTGGTTGGAATTGGCGGTGCCGTAGAAGGTGCAGGTGCCGGCGCCATGGTACGAAGCGGCTTCGGCTTCCAGCAGTTCCTCGCGGGTCGCCTGGCCGGCCGCGTAGCGCTCGCGCACTTCAGCCTTCTGCTTGTTCGGGATGCCCGGGGTCATCGGGCCGGCCGGCAGGAAGATCGCCGGCAGGTGACCGAAGGCCAGCGCGCCGATCAGCAGGCCGGGCACGATCTTGTCGCAGACGCCGAGGTAGACGCTGGCGTCGAACATGTCATGGCTCAGGCCGATCGCGGTCGACTGGGCGATCACATCGCGCGAGAACAGCGACAGTTCCATGCCGCCGCGGCCTTGGGTGACGCCGTCGCACATCGCCGGCACGCCACCGGCGACCTGTGCGGTCGCACCGAGTTCGCGCGCGGTCTCGCGCAGGATCTCCGGGTAATGCTCGAACGGCTGGTGTGCCGAAAGCATGTCGTTGTACGCGGTGATGATGCCCAGGTTGGGCGTCACGCCGCCGCGCAGGCGCGACTTGTCGGTCGGGCCGCACGCGGCGAACCCGTGGGCGAGGTTGCCGCAGCTCAGGCGCGAACGGAACGGACCGTCGCGCAGCGCCGCGTCGACACCGGCCAGGTAGGCGGCGCGCGAGGCGACGCTGCGCTGGACGATGCGCTCGGTGATGGCATGGAGTTTGGGATGCAGGCTCATTGGCTACCGGCTATGAGAAGGCGAACGGAACAACACCGGGGCAACTCAGTCACACCAGTGGACGCGCAGTTTCGCGCCGTCGAGATCGATCGCGTTGAGGATGGGATACAGCTGCGGATTGTTGCTTTCCAGCGCGTGCTTGAGCACTTCCAGCTTCTGCTTGCCACGCAGCAGCAACAGGCGCTGGCGGCTCTGCTTCAAGCCATGCGGGGTGAGGGTGATGCGCAGCGGCCACTGATTGGCACCGGGGCAGCCGGTGGCATCCAGCGCCGCGTAGGGCAGGGTGCTTTCCAGGGCGCGGGTCAGATCCTTCGAACCCGGGAACAGTGAGGCGGTGTGGCCGTCGTTGCCCATGCCGATCACGCTCAGGCACGGCCGCTGGCTGTGCTGGGCCTGCAGGTTGGCGCTGTAGACGCATTCGGGCAGCGGTTTGCCGACCCGCACCAGCGGATCGAAATGCGCGCCTTCGGCACGGGTGAGGAAACTCTCGCGTACCAGCCAAGCATTGCTGTCGCGATCCTGCGGTGACAGCCAGCGCTCATCGACCAGGCTCACTTCCACCCGGTCCCATTGAACGTCCAGCTCGGCCAGTGCCTGGTAGATCGGCGCCGGCGTGGTGCCGCCGGAGAGCAGCATGCGCGCCCGGCCGAATTCGGCGATGTCGCGGTTGAGTTCGGCGGCCATTTCAGCGGCCACGGCCTCGATCCAGCCATCGGCATCGCCATGGCGGATCAGGGTGAAACGGTCGGACGTATCCAGGGTATTCATGCGGTGCCTCCCGGCAGATCGCGTTCCACATCCGCCGCATACGCGGCCGCGCCGAGCAGGCCCGGGCTGGGGTGCATCACGGCCAGCGACGGCACCTTGGACATGATCGAAGAGAAGCGGCCCTTGTGTTCAAAGCGCTGGCGGAAGCCGGAATGCTGCAGCGAATCGAGCATCTTCGGCACCAGGCCGCCGGTCAGGAACACGCCATCCCAGGCGCCCTGCATCAGCACCAGGTCGCCGGCGATCGCGCCGAACACCGCGCAGAACACATCCACGGTCCGCATCGCCTGCGGGTCGCCATGCAGCGCACGCGCGGTGACGTCCACCGGCTGCAGCTGGCCCGGGTCGATGTCGGCCATCTCGCACACGGCGCGATGGATGTTGACCAGGCCGGGGCCGCAGATCAGGCGCTCATTGGAGACACGGCCAAACTGCTCGGAGAGGATCTCCAGGATGCGGATCTCTTCCGGCGTCCCGGGCGGGAAGCTGACGTGGCCACCCTCGGTTTCCAGCGGATAGCAGCGGCCGTGGCGCAGGATCAAGCCGCCCACGCCCAGCCCGGTGCCGGGGCCGATCACCGCATAGTTGCGCGGCTGGCCCGGCTTGCCCGGCACCCACGCCGCGCCGCCGACCTGGATCACATCCTGCGGCTGCAGCAGCGAGATGGCCATCGCCTGGGCGGCGAAGTCGTTGATCAGGTGCAACTCATCGAAGCCGAGCATGTGCGCGGTGCGCATGCGCGAGATCACCCACGGGTGGTTGGTGATGCGCGCTTCGTCACCGTCCACGCGGCCGGCCACGGCGAACACGCCGCGCTTGGCTTCCGCGCCGATCTGCTCGAGATAGTGCCGTGCCGCTTCGCCCAGCGAAGGGAAATCAGCGACGGCGAATTCGCGGATGCTGTCCTGCTGCAGCGGCGCGGCCAGCGAGGTGTCGGCGAGCGCGAAGCGAGCGTTGGTACCGCCGATATCCGCGACGAGGACCGGCTGGGACAACACCGTCATGCCTGGCCACCACGGGCAGCGTCGGCGTCGGCATCGGCGGGCAGGAAGCCGGCAGCTTGTTCCGGACCCCATTCGCCGGCCGGGTAGGGCTGCAGCGGCAGCTTGGCTTCCTTCCATGCGTCGCTGACGCTGTCGATCCAGGCCCAGGCCGCGCGCACTTCGTCATCACGCACGAACAGCGCGTGGTTGCCGTTGAAGGCATCCAGGAACAGGCGCTCGTAGGCGATGCGGCGGTGCAGGCCGGTGGGTACGGACAGCTCCAGTTCCAGCGGGTGCAGTTCCAGCGCCCCCCATTCCGGGCCGGCCAGCGAGCTCATCAGGCCCAGCTCGATGTTTTCCTGCGGCTGCAGTTGGAAGGTGATCCGGTTCGGGGTGGCGTTACCGCGGTGCGGTCGCTCGAACAGCCAATGCGTGACCGGCTTGAGCGTGACCACCACGCGGGTGGTCCGCTCGGCCAGGCGCTTGCCGGTGACCAGATGGAACGGCACGCCGGACCAGCGCCAGTTGTCGATATGCGCGGTGACGCCGGCGAAGGTTTCCACATCGCTGCCTTCCGGCGGCTGGTAGGCCTGCGCGGGCTGGCCGTTGATGGTGCCGGCCGTGTAGCGGCCACGCACGCTGTCACGCGCGGCGTGCTTGGCATCCAGCGGGCGCAGGGCGCGCAGCACTTTGACCTTCTCATCGCGGATGCGATCGGCCTCCAGCGAGGCCGGCGGCTCCATCGCGACCAGGCACAGCAGCTGCAGGATGTGGCTCTGGACCATGTCGCGCAGCGCACCGGAGCGCGCGTAATACGCATCGCGGCCGTCCACGCCCTCGCTCTCGGCGACCAGGATGTGCACCGATTCGATGTAGTTGCGGTTCCAGACGGCCTCGAGCAGCGTGTTGCCGAAGCGCAGCGCGATCAGGTTCTGCACCGCGGCCTTGCCCAGGTAGTGATCCAGGCGGAACACGCGGTCTTCGTCGATCCACTGGCCGATGGTGGAGATGATCTCCTCGGCGCTGGCGCTGTCGCTGCCGATCGGCTTTTCCAGCATCAGCCGGTGCGGTGCGGCCAGTGCGCCGCCCTTGGCCAGGCCTTCGCAGGTGGAGATGTACAGGCCCGGCGGGATCGCCAGGTAGCTCACGCAGTGGCGGTCGACCAGGTCATGGACCGATTCGGCCACCGACTCGGGATTGCGCAGATCCACCGAACGGTAGTCGATGCGCTGCAGCAGCGAGTGGATGTCGTCCTGGCTGGCCATGGGCATGGCCTGCTGCAGGCGCGGGCGCAGGATCTCGCGGAAGGCCTCGGTATCGTGCGGCGACAGCGCCAGCGCACGGACCTTGAAGTCTTCGGGGAGCAGGCCGTCGCCCAGCAATCGCAGCAGCGAGGGGAACAGATAGCGCTGGGCCAGGTCACCTGTGGCGCCAAACAGGAAGAGGGTGTCGTGCATCGCTCGAGTTTCAGATCCGGGTGACATCGTTGTCAATCGCTTCTCGTCTATGTTCTCGGGGGTCGGGCGGGGTCCGTTGTCTGCTTGTTGCGGGTGCAGCACGCCCCATGGATTCCGCCCGGCATGATGGCCTGCCGACCGGGTGTCGTGGGAGATATCGCATCCTCCCCGGCATCCCGATCACGGCCGACCATCGGATAGTGCCACGTGAAAACGTTTACATGGCAGAATGCGCAGACTGTATTCGATTGCAGTGGTCGCCGTCATGCGGCACCACGCCATCGACCTGCCATCGGGAGGGCCGAAGGCAGTTCCGCATAACAGCCCGGAGACCGGGCGGACTGGAATGGTGATATGGCAAAAGTGCAGTTGCAGGGCGTTCGCAAGGTCTACGACAACGGTCAGGTGGCCGTGCAGGGCGCGACCTTCGAAGTGGCCGATGGTGAATTGATGGTGCTGGTGGGGCCGTCCGGGTGTGGCAAGTCCACACTGCTGCGCATGGTGGCCGGGCTGGAAGAGATCAGTGGCGGCACGCTGACGATCGGCGACCGCGTGGTCAACGACGTGGCGCCCAAGGATCGCGACATCGCGATGGTGTTCCAGAGCTACGCGCTGTACCCGCACATGACCGTGGCCGAGAACCTGGCCTTCGGCCTGAAGCTGCGCGGCCACGACAAGGCGACGATCAGCAAGCGGGTCAGCGAGGCGGCCGAAACGCTCGGCCTGACCGACATGCTCGACAAGCTGCCCAAGGCGATGTCCGGTGGCCAGCGTCAGCGCGTCGCGCTGGGCCGTGCGCTGGTGCGCGAGCCGGCAGTGTTCCTGCTGGATGAACCGCTCTCCAACCTGGACGCCAAGCTGCGCCACAGCGTGCGCACGGAAATCGCGCAGCTGCACCGCAAGCTGGGCACCACCATGATCTACGTGACTCACGATCAGGTGGAAGCGATGACCCTGGGCCAGCGCATCGTGGTGCTCAAGGATGGCGTGATCCAGCAGATCGATACCCCGATGGCGCTGTACGACCGGCCGGCCAACCTGTTCGTGGCCGGTTTCCTCGGCAGCCCGGCGATGAACGTGCTGCGCGGCACTCTGCAGCGCACCGACAGTGGCTTCGCCGTGCAGGACACCGGGCTGACCGCACCGTTGGGCCAGGCCCGGGTCGATCAGGCGTGGGTCGGCAAGGCGATCGCCGTGGGCGTGCGCCCGGAGCATCTGCAGCCGGCCGCCGCCGGTGAGGCAACGGCCTTCGAGGCGATGATCGATGGCATCGAGCCGGTCGGCAACGAGATCTTCGTCAACATGACCAGTGGCGGCCAGCCGTTGGTGATGCGCGTGGCGCCGCAGGCGTTGCCGTCCGTCGGTGAGCCGATCCGGGTGGCGATCCAGCCGCAGGGCCTGCACTTCTTCGACGCAGAGACCGGCGAGCGCTTGAACGACGCGTAAGGCGCGGACGGGTTATCGGGTTACGGGTTGCCGGCCAGCGGCCGGCACTACCGCGCGGCAGGTTACACGCGTTGGTCGTGACCGCGGCCGGGGCGGGGGGCGGACGCATCGACCACCGGTCGATGTCTATTACCGCGCCAGACCGTCCAGCAACGGCAGGTGGGCGGCTTCAACCCCGCCGACCGACAGCGGCTCCGGCGCGATCTCCAGCGGCAGCACGGCCAGGGCCAGCTCACCGGCCACCGAGGCCACTGTGCCGATCGCCGCCGCGTTCTGGTGCACCTGCGTGCCGCTGGTCGTGCCCTCCACGACCCGCAGCAGCTGCAGGGCGCGCTTGGCCTTGCCGAGGAAATGGGTGCGGGCCACGATTTCCTGGCCCGGGTAGCAGCCCTTCTTGACGCTGTACCCGTTCAGGCGGTCCAGCCCGAGCTGCTGCGGCGTCCACTGTTCACGCTGATCGGCATCCAGCCGCGGCAGCCCATAGCGCAGGTCGGACTGGCGCCAGGCCAGCGCGATATCCGCACTGTCGGCCGCAGCGGCCACGGCATCGGCCGCACCGATCCGCAGGCTGCGCGGAAGTGCGTCGCTGCCAAGGTCCAGTTCGAGGTTTTCGCCGGCAAGTTGCGCAATCGCGGCCCCGGAGGCCGCTTCGGGCGCGGTGAAGCTCGCCACCACCGCCAGATCGTTTCGCAGCTCGATCCGCACCTTGCGGCGGAATACAAAACGCTGCAACTGCGACGCAATCGCATCGGCATCGCCGTCGGCGAGCAGCAGCACGATGCGCTCCTCGTCCAGCCGCAACAGCTGGAACACAGCAATGGTGCGGCCCTTGGCCGTCAGCCAGGCGCTCCACTGCCAATGCCGCAGGGGCAGGGCGGTGACGTCGCTGGAGAATTGGGCATGGGCGAAGGCGGCCGCATCGGCACCGCTGAGACTGAGCAGCTGGTGACCGGGGAGGCGCGAAAAGCCGGCGAAATCGGAGGGCAGGTTGTCAGGCACGTGAACGGGGTCTAAAATTTGTGCGTTGCGAGAACACCCATGATAGGCCAAACAACCCCCACTCCAGATTCTGAAGCTGAAGGCACGCTGGTACCGGAGGAGCAACCGCTCCCCGCGACGCCGGCAGTGCCTTTGGAAATCGGCGGCCGCGGCGGACTTGATCCGGTGCGGTACGGAGATTGGGAAAAAAACGGACGCTGCATCGATTTTTGATCAGCATTGAGCCAACGCGGCATTGCGCCGCCCAGCCGAGATAACGAGCCCAGCGAATGGCCGCCAGAGAACGTCCCCTTTCCCCGCACCTTCAGGTGTATCGCTGGCAGATTCAGATGGCCACCTCGATCCTGCATCGAGCGACCGGCATCTTTCTGTCTGTTGGAGCCCTGATCATTGCCGGCGGCCTGCTCGCCCTGATGATGGGTCCTGAATCCTGGAACTGCTTCACCGGCCACGCCGGTAGCTGGTACGGCAAGCTCTTCCTGTTCGCCTGGACCTGGTCCTTCGCCTACCACCTGTGCAATGGCATCCGCCATATCGTGCAGGACTTCGCGATCGGCTTCTCCATTCCCGCCTTCGTGCGCAGCAGCTGGGTCTCGGTCTTCGCCAGCCTGGTGATCACCGCCCTGATCTGGGCCTATGTCTTGATGGGAGCGGCCGCATGAACAAGTACCGTACCCCGCTGAAGAACGTGCGTGGCCTGGGCGCTGCCAAGACCGGCACCGAGCACTTCGTGATGCAGCGCCTGACCGCCACCGCGCTGGTCGGCCTGACCATCTGGTTCCTGGTGTTCGTACTGAGCCTGATCGGCGCCGATTACGTGACCGCCACCGACGCGGTATCCAAGCCGTGGAACGCGGTGCTGCTGGTCGGCTTCCTGGTCGCGATGTTCTGGCATGCCCAGCTCGGCCTGCAGGTCGTGCTGGAAGACTACATCCACAATTCGCTGCTGGCCCTGGCGCTGCAGACCACGGTGAAGTTCATCGCCGTGCTCGGCGGGATCGTCAGTGTTTTCGCGGTCGCCCGCATTACGCTCGGCGTCGCCTGAGTCCAGGCACCAAGACAGGAATCCAGATTAGATGTCCGCTTACAAGATTACGGAACACAAGTACGACATGGTCGTGGTCGGCGCCGGCGGTGCTGGCCTGCGCGCCACGTTCGGTCTTGCCGCCAAGGGCCTGCAGACGGTCTGCCTGACCAAGGTCTTCCCGACCCGTTCGCACACCGTGGCCGCGCAGGGCGGTATTTCCGCCGCGCTGGGCAACATGGGTGAAGACGACTGGCGCTACCACTTCTTCGACACCATCAAGGGCTCGGATTGGCTGGGTGACCAGGACGCCATCGAGTACATGTGCCGCGAAGCGATCCCGGCCATCATCGAACTGGAACACTACGGTGTGCCGTTCAGCCGTACCGAAGAAGGCAAGATCTACCAGCGCCCGTTCGGTGGCATGACCACCAAGTACGGCGAAGGCCCGTCCGCGCAGCGCACCTGCGCCGCCGCCGACCGTACCGGCCACGCCATGCTGCACACGCTGTACCAGCAGTCGCTGGCGCACAACGCACGCTTCATGATCGAGTACTTCGCCCTCGACCTGATCTTCGATGATGAAGGCGTCTGCCGCGGCGTGCTCGCGCTGGACATGGCCGACGGCTCGCTGCACCTGTTCCGCGCCCATGGCGTGGTGCTGGCCACCGGCGGCTACGGCCGCGCCTACTTCAGCGCCACCTCGGCCCACACCTGCACCGGCGACGGCGGCGGTCTGGTCATGCGTGCCGGCCTGCCGATGCAGGACATGGAGTTCGTGCAGTTCCATCCGACCGGTATCTACGGCGCGGGCTGCCTGATCACCGAAGGCGTGCGTGGCGAAGGCGGCATCCTGCGCAACAGCAACGGCGAGCGCTTCATGGAGCGCTATGCACCGCACTACAAGGATCTGGCCTCGCGCGACGTGGTATCGCGTTCGATGACCATCGAGATCCGCGAAGGCCGCGGCGTCGGCGAGCACAAGGATCACATCCTGCTCGACCTGACCCACCTCGGCCCGGGCGTCATCGACGACAAGCTGCCGGGTATCGCCGAAAGCGCCCGCATCTTCGCCGGCGTGGACGTGCACAAGCAGCCGATCCCGGTCATCCCGACCGTGCACTACAACATGGGCGGCATCCCGACCAACTACCACGGCGAAGTCGTGCGCAAGGTCGGCGACAACCCCGATGCGGTCGTGCCGGGCCTGTACGCCATCGGCGAAGCGGCCTGCGTGTCCGTGCACGGCGCCAACCGCCTGGGCTCGAACTCGCTGCTGGATCTGGTCGTGTTCGGCCGTGCGGTGGCCAACCGCTGCGCCGACACCATCAAGTCCGGCGCACCGCACAAGACCCTGCCGTCCGATGCCTGCGACAAGGCCCTGGGCCTGCTCGACAAGCTGCGTTACGCCAACGGCGACACCCCGACCTCGGTCATCCGCGATCGCATGCAGCGCACCATGCAGAACGACGCGGCGGTGTTCCGTACCAGCAAGACGCTGGAAGAGGGCTGCACCAAGATGGCCGAGATCTTCGACTCCTTCCAGGACGTCAAGGTCTCCGACCGTTCGCTGGTGTGGAACTCGGACCTGATCGAAACCTACGAGCTGAACAACCTGCTGCTCAACGCGGTGGCGACGATCAACTCGGCCGAACAGCGCAAGGAAAGCCGCGGCGCGCATGCGCATGAGGACTTCCCGGACCGCGACGACGTCAACTGGCAGAAGCACACGCTGGTCAACGTCGACGAGAACGGCAAGTGCGAGTTCGACTACCGTCCGGTCCACATGTACACGCTGAGCAAGGACGTGGACGTCGTCCCGCCCAAGCCGCGCGTTTACTAAGAGACCTGCGGCATGACCTCCGTCCACGCAGCGCTCGCCACCGCCACCTCCCGCACGGGTGGGGCGTTGCGTGCGCCGCGGGCCGGTGGTGTCGACTTCCTCATCTTCCGTGCTACCCGCGCCTGCTCTGCAGCGCGAGCCGCCTGAGCCAACGAGAACAGCCATGGCCGAGTTTTCCCTCCCCAAGAATTCCAAGATCGGAAAGGGCAAGCACTTCCCCGCCCAGACCGGTGCGAAGAACACCCGCACCTTCAAGATCTACCGCTGGAGTCCAGACGACGACAGCAATCCGCGCACCGATACGTATGAGATCGATCTGGACGCCTGCGGCCCGATGGTCCTGGACGCGCTGATCAAGATCAAGAACGAGATCGATCCGACCCTGACCTTCCGCCGTTCGTGCCGCGAGGGCATCTGCGGTTCGTGCGCGATGAACATCGACGGCACCAACACGCTGGCCTGCACCCGCGCGATCGCCGATTGCGGCAAGGCCGAAGTGCCGATCTACCCGCTGCCGCACATGAGCGTGGTCAAGGATCTGGTGCCGGACCTGACCCATTTTTACGCGCAGTACGCCTCGATCAAGCCGTGGATCCGTACCCAGACCCCGCCGCCGCCGGATCGTGAGCGCCTGCAGTCGCCGGAAGACCGCAAGAAGCTCGATGGCCTGTACGAATGCATCCTGTGCGCCTGCTGCTCGACCAGCTGCCCGAGCTACTGGTGGAACGGCGAGCGTTACCTGGGCCCGGCCATCCTGCTGCAGGCCTACCGCTGGATCATCGACTCGCGCGATGAAGACACCGGTGCGCGCCTGGACGAGCTGGAAGACCCCTTCAAGCTGTACCGCTGCCACACCATCATGAACTGCTCGCGGACCTGCCCGAAGGGCCTGAACCCGGCGCTGGCCATTGCCGAGATCAAGAAGCTGATGATGGCGCGTCGCGCCTGATCCAAGTGTGTCCTGTAGCGCCACGCCATGCGTGGCTTCGCAGAAAATGATCGAAACGGTCGAGCCACGCCATGCGTGGCTTTGCCTTATCTGGAAACGCAGAAAATGGACGAAGCCACTGAACTGAAAAAGCTGCGCTGGCGTTGCCGCCGCGGCATGCGCGAGCTGGACCAGCTGTTCGGCCGATACCTGGACCGTTGCTGGCTGCAGGCACCGATAGACGAGCGGGAGGTTTTCCTGTTCCTGCTCGAGAGTGAGGACGATAAGTTGTGGCGCTGGTTCATGGGTTACGAGGAGTGCCCGCATGCCGCGCCCGCCGCCCTCATCGCCCGGATCCGCGCCCTTCCAGCGTGAGTGGCATCCCTCGCGCTGGCAGTGCCGCGCGCTGATCGCCATGGGCGCGGTGATGCCCTGGGCGTTGTGGGCGACCGATCTGCCCGCGCCGTGGGGCCTGGCGCTGGGCATGGTGGCGCTGGCCGGCACCTGGTGGGAGGCGTGGCGATATGCGCGCCGCCCGGGCTGCGTCTTCGTGATTCCGGCGGACGAAGACCCGGCGCAGGTGGATGGCGAGCCGGTCGAGGCGCTGCAGATGCGGCGCCGCGGCCCGCTGGTGCAGCTGGCCTGGCGGCACGACGGGCGCCGCCACTGGCGTTTGTTCTGGCCAGATACGCTTCCGCAGGGGCAGGCACGTGAACTGCGACTAGCCGTCCGGGCACACTGCATTTCCCGTTCACCCCCTGCAGTGGCACCATAGCCTGAATTGTCCGGCGTACCTGCATGTTCAAACCCATACCTGTCTCGATTGGCCTGCGCTACCTGCGCGCCAAACGCCGCAACGGCTTCATCTCCTTCATCTCCATGGCCTCGATCCTCGGCATTGCCCTGGGCGTGACCGTGCTGATCACCACGCTGGCGGTCATGAGCGGTTTCCAGAAGGAAATCCGCGATCGGCTGCTGCAGATGACCGCGCATACCACCATCACCACCGACGGTGCCCCCATGGCCGATTGGGCGCATGCGGTGGAGGTGGCCAAGAAGGATCCGCGGGTTGCCGGCGCGGCGCCGTACATCGAAATCCAGGCCATGCTCAGCGGGCCGCGTGTGCAGGGCGCCATCGTGCAGGGCATCGATCCGGCGCTGGAGCCCAACGTCTCGGTGATCAACCAGAAGGTCAAGAAAGGCAGCTTCGACAGCCTGACCGCAGGCAGCTACAACCTGCTGGTCGGCCAGGAGCTGGCGATCTACCTCGGTGTCGGCGTGGGCGATACCGTGCTGGTCACGTTGGCCGAAGTGCAGGGCACGCCGATCGGCGCGATCCCGCGCATGAAACGCTTCACCGTGAGCGGCATCTTCGAAGCCGGTTACAACGAGGTCGACCGCGGCGTGGCCTACGCCAACATGGCCGATCTGGAAAAAGTACTGCGCATCGATGGCGTCACCGGCGTGCGCCTGAAGCTGCATGACATGGACAAGGCGCTGGATGTCGGCGTCGATCTGGCCCACAACCTGACCGGTGCCTACCGGGTCAGCGACTGGACCCAGCAGAACGCCAACCTCTACCACTCGCTGCGGATGGAGAAGGTGGTGATGGGCATCCTGCTCTCGCTGATCATCGCCATGGGCGCGTTCAACCTGGTCTCCTCGCAGGTGATGCTGGTCACCGACAAGCAGGCCGACATCGCGATCCTGCGCACCCTGGGCCTGACCCCGGGCGGCGTCATGCAGGTGTTCATGGTGCAGGGCTCGCTGATCGGCATCTTCGGCACGGTGCTCGGCGTGATCGGTGGCATCACCCTGACCTTGAACCTGGAGCGCATCCTCGGCGCGATCGAGACCCTGTTCAACGTCAAGCTGCTGCCGGAGGACGTGTACTACATCACCGGCCTGCCGACCGACATGCAGACCCCGGACATCATCGTGATCACCGCCGTGGCGCTGGTCATGAGCTTCCTTGCCACCCTGTATCCCGCCTGGCGCGCGGCACGTACCCAGCCGGCGGAGGCCCTGCGTTATGAATGAAGCACTCACCCTGGGCCAGGAAGTCATCCGCGCCGAAGCGCTGGCCAAGACCTATGCCGAAGGCCGCATGCAGACCCCGGTGTTCAACGGGCTGGACCTGCGCGTGGCCGCCGGCGAGACCGTGGCCATCATCGGTGCTTCCGGCGCCGGCAAGAGCACCCTGCTGCATTTGCTGGGGGGGCTGGATACGCCGACGGCGGGCGAGGTCTACGTGGCCGGTCAGCGCATGTCCGGCCTGTCCGACAGCCAGCGCGGGCAGCTGCGCAACCGCGCGCTCGGCTTCGTGTACCAGTTCCATCACCTGCTGCCCGAATTCACCGCGCTGGAAAACGTGATGATGCCGGTGCTGCTCGGTGGCGAAGAAGTGGTCGACGCGCGCACCCGTGCGCAGGCGCTGCTGGAATCGGTCGGCCTGGGCCATCGCCTGGACCACAAGCCGGGCGAGCTCTCCGGCGGCGAGCGTCAGCGTGCGGCCGTAGCCCGCGCCTTGGTCAACCGTCCGGCCTGCGTGCTGGGCGATGAGCCGACCGGCAACCTCGACGACAAGACCGCCGCGACCGTGTTCGAGCTGATGCTCGAGCTCAACCGCGCGCACCACACCAGCCTGGTCCTGGTGACCCACGACCGCTCCCTGGCACGCAAGCTGGACCGCGTGCTGGAGCTGCGCGAAGGGCGGCTGCACAGCCTGGCCCACAGCGAGGTCTGAGCAGGCAACCGTGCCTGCCTGAGCGCTGAACACCCGGCGGGTTCCTCTCGCCGGGAGCACGCCGGGCGGCGCATGATCGGCGCACATTCCCCAGCAGGAGGCGTCATGAAGCTGACCCTTGCCATCGCGGCCCTGTGCCTTGGGCTGGCCGCGTGCGCCAGTACCGGCCGCCTGTCCACCGCGCAGAAGCTCGATCTCTACCGCGCCCACGCCGGGCCGCCGCAGCAGGACATGCCGCTGTACGGCTCGCTGTCGGGCTGGACGGCTCTCGGCGACAGTGCGCTGGCGGTCTGGACGCGCCCGAGCGAGGGCTATCTGCTGGATCTGACCGGGCCGTGCCAAGGGTTGGACTATGCCTCGGCGATCGGTCTGACCAGCAGGATCGGCCGCGTTTCGTCACGCTTTGACAAGGTGCTGGTGCGCGATCCGACGGCCGGCCCGGTCAATCTGCCGTGCTTCATCAGCAGCATCCGCAAGCTGGATACCAAGGCGTTGCGCGCGTCCGAGCAGGAGCTGCGCCAGGCACAGGTGCAGGAGCGCGAAGAAGGCCAGCAGGCGCCGACCCGGTAGTGCCGGCCGCTGGCCGGCAACCGGATCCCGACCATACCGACCGTTGGTCGGTATCAGAGCCGATCAGGCCTCCGGTACGAACCCGGCCGGCTTCTCGGCGCCACCGCTGAAGAGGTACTTCACCAGTTCCTCTTCGAGGAACGCACGGTGCTTGGGATCCCGCGGCGACAGCCGGTTTTCGTTGATCAGCATGGTCTGGTGCGCCAGCCACGCGGACCACGCCGGCTTGCCGATGTGGGTGAAGATGCGCTGGCCCAGCTCGCCGGGGTAGGGCACGAAGTCCAGGCCTTCGGCGTCGCGTTGTTCGTACTGGCAGAAAACGGTGCGGGGCATAGCGTTACTCGATGTCTTGGGATGTTGCTGCGCGCCGCATTGTACGGCGCTTGGGCTGAGCGGGCGGTGCACCGGTCTGGAGCAGCTTGCGGATCGGGGCGGGCAGGCCCAGCGTGGCCAGCTCCTCGGCAGCGACCCAGCGCACGCCGGCATCCTTACCGCGCGAGCCCTGTACCGTTGCCACCAGTACCTGCAGATGCAGCCGGTAGTGGCTGAAGGTGTGCTCCAGCACCGGCAACGGCTCGGCATCGTCCAGCGAGCCGTCGATGTGCGCGTCGAACCAGTCCTGCAACGCGATCCCGCTGTCGGCCTGGGGCAGGGTCCACAGCTGCGCCCAGATGCCGGTGTCCGGCCGCTTCTGCAGCAGCACCCGGCCGCGTGCATCGCGCAGCAGCAGCGCCACCGCCTCGCGCTCGGGCAGGGTCTTGCCCGGTTTGGGCGTCGGCAGTTGATCGGTGCGGCCCTCCCGACGCGCCACGCAGGTGGCCTGCAGCGGGCAGATCACGCAGGCCGGCTTGCTGCGGCTGCAGACGCTGGCGCCGAGGTCCATCTGCGCCTGGGTGTAATCGACCATGCGCGTGCCAGGCACCTGCGCAGCGTGCGCCGCGGCGACCGCCCACAGCTGCTTTTCGATCGCCGGCAGTCCGGGAAAGCCCTCAATGCCGTGATAGCGGGTCAACACGCGTTTGACGTTGCCATCCAGGATCGCGAAGCGATCATTCCAGGCCTGGCTGAGAATCGCGCCCGCGGTGCTGCGGCCGATGCCCGGCAGCGCATGCAAGGCATCGAAATCACGCGGCAGTTCGCCGCCGTGCAGCTCGACGCAGCGCTGCGCGGCGGCATGCAGGTTGCGGGCACGGGCGTAATAGCCCAGGCCTGCCCACTGCGCCATCACCGCATCATTGCTCGCCGCGGCCAGCTCGGGCAGAGTCGGGAACGCGGAGAGGAACTTGAGGAAGTACGGGATGACCGTGCTGACCTGGGTCTGCTGCAGCATGATTTCCGACAGCCACACCCGGTACGGCGAGCGCGGGTGCTGCCAGGGCAGGTCGTGCCGGCCATGGTCGTCGAACCAGTGCAGCAGCCGGGAAACGAACACATCGTCGGCAGGCAATACGGCGCTGGCGGGAGGCTGGCGGGTCATGCAGATTCCGGAGAAGGGCTGAGGCCACGCCATGCGTGGCTGCATCGGCATCGGCTCAGGTGCCCAGCGCTTCCGGCAGCAATGCGTCGACGAAGGCTTCCGGATCGAACACGCGCAGGTCTTCCGGACGCTCGCCGATGCCGCAGAAGCGGATCGGAATGCCGAACTCACGCGCCAGCGCGAACACCACGCCGCCCTTGGCGGTGCCATCCAGCTTGGTCACCACCAAGCCGGTCACGTTGACCGCAGCATGGAACTGACGCAGCTGCGAGAGCGCGTTCTGGCCGGTGGTGCCATCGATGACCATCAGCACTTCATGCGGCGCATGGGCGTCGATCTTGCCGAGCACGCGGCGGATCTTGCCGAGCTCGTTCATCAGGCCCGCCTGGGTATGCAGGCGGCCGGCGGTATCGGCGATCAGCACCTCGGTGCCGCGTGCCTTGCCGGCCTGCAGAGCATCAAAGGCGACCGAGGCCGCGTCGGCGTTCTGGCCCTGCGCGACCACGGCCACGCCGTTGCGATCGCCCCAGGCCTGCAGCTGCGCGACGGCAGCGGCACGGAAGGTATCGCCGGCGGCCAGCATCAGGCTGTGGCCGTCGTCCTTGAAGCGCTTGGCGAGCTTGCCGATGGTGGTGGTCTTGCCGACGCCGTTGACGCCGACGGTGAGCACCACGAAGGGCTTGGCGGTGCGGTCGATCACCAGCGGCTTGGCCACCGGCTGCAGGATCGCGATCAGCTCGGCGCGCAGCGCGGTGAGCAGTGCATTGGCATCGGTGAACTCGCGCGCCTTCATGCGCTTGCGCAGGCCTTCGACCAGCGCCGTGGTCGCGCCGACGCCGACATCGGCGGTGATCAGCGCGGTTTCCAGTTCGTCGAGCAGGTCGTCATCGAGCTTGGGATTGCGCGAGAACAGGCCGCCGAAGCTGCGGGCGATCACGCTGTTGCGCAGGCGCTCGCGCCAGCCGCTCTTGCCGGCGGCGGCGGGGGCGATGTCCTGGGAGGACGGGCGCTCGGTCACGGTGGTCGGCGCAGCCGGAGCAACCAGCGTAACGGGCGTTGCCGGAGTAACCGGGGCGGGCGCTGCCGGAGCGGCGACCGGCTTCGCGACGACAGCCGGCGCAGGCGTGCTCACCGGCGCAGCCGGAGTCGGAGTCGGGACAACCGGTGCGGTCACCACGGGTGCGGGGGCGACCGGTGCCGGGGCAACAGGCGGTGCGAGCACAGGCGCCGGTACGACGGGCGCAGGCACAACCGGGGTGGCAAGGACAGGCGCAGTCTCAACCGGCGTCGGCGCGATCTCGCGCTCGACCGGCGCGGCAGCAGGTGCCGGGGCTTCCACCACGGGCGGCAGCGGCGCAGGCCCTGCCGCAGGCTCGGGCGTGGCCTGCGGGAACGCGGCAGCCAGCTCCTCGGTGGAGTAATGCTGGGTTTTGGCCGCCTCTTGCGGGGCGTCCTGGGGCTTTTTGCGACGGAAGAAGCTGAGCATTGGCAAAAGACGCTGAAATCAGAGGGCTATGCTACCACTGCGCCCCGAATGCCCATGGGCGTGCAGGTGCGGTGGGGCGGGACTCAAGTAATGGCCGATGCGGCCGTTACCGGTTGTGAAGGGCTGCGCCATGCGGGCGCGGCCGGGACAGCAAAACGGTGAACGATGCGTGTGATGTCCATTGCCAGCGCCGGTATGCGTGCCGCTTCGCTGGGCGTACAGCCGGCCGCCGCCAACGTGGCGCGATTGCCGGTGGCTGATGCCACGCGCCTGGGTGTCGCGCAGGCCACAGCGGCAGGGGGCGGTGTCACCGCCACCGTGGTCGCCGCACCCGACGATGCCAACGCGCCGATCGCGGATCTGCTCACGGCCAAGCAGGCTGCGCTGGCGTTTGCCGCCAACGCAACCGTGATCCGGCGTCAGGACGAGATGGTGGGCACTTTGCTCGACCGCTGGGCCTGACCCGCGTGCGCTGACTGCCGCGCGGCGCCATGCACCATCAACCGCAGCGGGCGCCGACCCGTGGCCGGCACCCATCGGCAGCACGACTTACGCCGACAACTCCAGCAACAGCTTGTTGAGCCGGCGCACATACGCGGCCGGGTCCTTCAGCGTGTCGCCCGCGGCCAGCGCGGCCTGATCGAACAGAACGCGGCTCAGGTCGTCGAAGCGCGCGGCATCGCCTTCCTGGTCCAGCTTGCCGATCAGCGGATGGGCCGGGTTGAACTCGAACACCGGCTTGCTGTCCGGCACCTTCTGCCCACTGGCTTCCAGGATCTGGCGCATCTGCAGGCCCAGGTCCTGCTCGCCGATCGCCAGGATCGCCGGGGAATCGGTCAGGCGGTGCGAGACGCGCACGTCGGCAACGTCCTCACCCAGTGCGGACTTGATGCGGTCCACCAGCGCCTGCTTGTCCTTGGCGACGGCTTCCTGGGCCTGCTTGTCTTCGGCGCTTTCCAGCGCGCCCAGGTCCAGATCGCCACGTGCGACATCGACGAACGACTTGCCGTCGAACTCGGTCAGGTACCCCATCAGCCATTCGTCGATGCGGTCGGTGAGCAGCAGCACTTCCACGCCTTTCTTGCGGAAGACTTCCAGGTGCGGGCTGTCCTTGACCTGGGTGTGGCTGTCGCCGGTCAGGAAGTAGATCTTGTCCTGGCCCTCGATCATGCGGCCCACGTAGTCGGCCAGCGAGACGCTGGGCTCGCCGCTGTCGTCCTGGGTGGAGGCGAAGCGCAGCAGGCCGGCGATCTTCTCGCGGTTGCCATAGTCTTCGGCCGGACCTTCCTTGAGCACCTGGCCGAACTGCTTCCAGAAGCCGGCATAGACCTCCGGCTTGTCCTTGGCCAGCTTTTCCAGCATGTCCAGCGAGCGCTTGGTCAGCGCCGACTTCATCGAATCGATGACCGGGCCGGACTGCAGGATTTCGCGCGAGACGTTCAAGGAGAGATCGTTGGAATCCACCACGCCCTTGATGAAGCGCAGGTACAGCGGCAGGAACTGCTCGGCCTGGTCCATCACGAACACGCGCTGCACGTACAGCTTCAGGCCCTTGGGCGCATCGCGGTGGTACAGGTCGAACGGCGCATGGCCGGGCACGTACAGCAGCGAGGTGTACTCGAGCTTGCCTTCGACCTTGTTGTGGCTCCACGCCAGCGGATCCTGGTGGTCGTGCGCGGCGTGCTTGTAGAACTCCTGGTACTCGGCGTCGCTGATCTCGGTGCGCGGGCGCGTCCACAGGGCGCTGGCACGGTTCACGGTTTCCCACTCGATCTCGGCCGGGGCGTCCTCGCCGTGGTGTTCCTTGACCATCTGGATCGGCAGGCCGATGTGGTCGGAGTACTTCTTGATGATGCCGCGCAGGCGCCAGCCGTCGGCGAAGTCGCGCTGGTCGTCCTTCAGGTGCAGCACGATGCGGGTGCCGCGCTCGGTCTTGTCGATGCCTTCCACGTCGAACTCGCCTTCGCCGCGCGAGGACCAGTGCACGCCCTCGCTGGCGGGCAGGCCGGCCCGACGGGAGTAGACGTCGACCTGGTCGGCGACGATGAAGGCGCTGTAGAAGCCGACGCCGAACTGGCCGATCAGCTGGGAATCCTTCTTCTGGTCGCCGGAGAGCTGGCGCAGGAAGTCGCCGGTGCCCGACTTGGCGATGGTGCCCAGGTGGGCGATCGCCTCATCCCGGCTCATGCCGATGCCGTTGTCGTCGATGGTCAGGGTGTTGGCGGTGGCGTCGAAGCTGACGCGGATGCGCAGGTCGCCGTCGTTCTCGAGCAGGGCCGGCTGGGTCAGCGCTTCGAAGCGCAGTTTGTCCGAGGCGTCGGCGGCGTTGGAGATGAGCTCGCGAAGGAAGATTTCCTTGTTGGAGTACAGCGAGTGGATCATCAGCTGCAGCAGCTGTTTGACTTCGGTCTGGAAGCCCAGGGTTTCTTTTTGGGTCTGCACGGTCATGGGTCGTGTTGCTCCTTGGGGCATTGCCGCGCCCGGCGCGGCGGCTGGCTCAAGGGGTAGGGGTGGATTGTCCCGAATTCAAGGCCGCGCGGTCCGGCACGGCGCCTGCCTGTCTGCGTGGGGAGGGCGGCGGGCACGGGGGGCCGGGACGCGGCGTGAACCCATCCATAGGGCCTCGTGGGCAGCCTCCATGCTGCCCCACCGTGC
>NZ_JASCOO010000073.1:0-20683 GCF_029959485.1 Stenotrophomonas sp. PS02301 | reverse complement strand
CCCCCCCCCCCCCCCGGGGGGGGGGGGGGGGGCGGGCCAGCCCCCCGGCCCCCGCCGCATCAGGCCTTTTCAGCCATCTTCTTGGCCTTCTCGACCGCTTCTTCGATGCTGCCGACCATGTAGAACGCCTGTTCCGGCAGGTGGTCGTATTCGCCATCGACGATGGCCTTGAAGCCACGGATGGTGTCCTTCAGCGACACGTACTTGCCCGGCGAACCGGTGAACACTTCGGCCACGTGGAACGGCTGGCTGAAGAAGCGCTCGATCTTGCGGGCGCGGGTCACGGCCTGCTTGTCTTCTTCGGACAGTTCGTCCATGCCCAGGATGGCGATGATGTCCTTCAGTTCCTTGTACTTCTGCAAGGTCTGCTGGACGCGCTGGGCGGTGTCGTAATGCTCGTGGCCGATGACCAGCGGGTCCATCTGGCGGCTGGTCGAGTCGAGCGGATCCACGGCCGGGTAGATACCCAGCGAGGCGATCGAACGCGACAGGGTCACGGTCGAATCCAAGTGGGCGAAGGTGGTGGCCGGCGACGGATCGGTCAAGTCATCGGCGGGCACGTAGACGGCCTGGATCGAGGTGATCGAGCCGTTCTTGGTGGAGGTGATGCGCTCCTGCAGGACGCCCATTTCCTCGGCCAGGGTCGGCTGGTAACCCACGGCCGACGGCATACGGCCCAGCAGTGCCGACACTTCGGTACCGGCCAGGGTGTAGCGGTAGATGTTGTCGACGAACAGCAGCACGTCCTTGCCCTTGCCGTTTTCGTCCTTCTCATCGCGGAAGTACTCGGCCATGGTCAGGCCGGTCAGGGCGACGCGCAGACGGTTGCCCGGCGGCTCGTTCATCTGGCCGTACACCATCGCGACCTTGTCCAGGACGTTGGAGTCCTTCATCTCGTGGTAGAAGTCGTTGCCCTCACGGGTACGCTCACCCACGCCGGCGAACACGGACAGACCGCTGTGCGCCTTGGCGATGTTGTTGATCAGTTCCATCATGTTGACGGTCTTGCCGACGCCGGCGCCGCCGAACAGGCCGACCTTGCCGCCCTTGGCGAACGGGCACATCAGGTCGATGACCTTGATGCCGGTTTCCAGCAGCTCGGTGGCCGGGGACTGGTCTTCGTACGACGGCGCGGCACGATGGATTTCCCAGGTGTCGCTGGCGGTGACCGGACCGGCTTCGTCGATCGGGCGACCCAGCACGTCCATGATGCGGCCCAGCGTGCCTGCGCCGACCGGCACCGAGATGGCGCGTTCGGTGTTGGTGGCGACCAGGTTGCGCTTCAGGCCGTCGGTGGAGCCCAGCGCGATGCAACGGACCACGCCGTCACCCAGCTGCTGCTGCACTTCCAGCGTGATTTCGGTGTTGTCCACCTTCAGCGCGTGGTACACCTTCGGCACCGACTCGCGGGGGAATTCGACGTCGACGACGGCGCCGATGATCTGAACGATCTTGCCCTGACTCATTGCTGCAATCCTCTAATGTGTGCTTTGACTGTGCGCGTCAGACTGCTGCCGCGCCGCCGACGATTTCGGAGATTTCCTGGGTGATCGCTGCCTGGCGGGCCTTGTTGTAGACCAGCTGCAGGGTTCCGATCAGCTTGTTCGCGTTGTCACTGGCCGACTTCATCGCGACCATGCGGGCTGCATGCTCGGACGCGACGTTTTCCAGCACCGCCTGGTACACCAGCGACTCGACGTACCGCGTCATCACGTGCTCGAGCACGGTCGCAGCGTCGGGTTCGTACAGGTAGTCCCAGTCGTGATGCGCGACCTGCTTCTCAGCAGCCGGCAACGGCAGCAGCTGATCGAAGCTGGCTTTCTGCGTCATCGTATTGATGAAGCGGTTGTAGACCAGGTACACGCGGTCGACCTTGCCGTCGGTGAATGCATCGAGCATCACCTTGATCACGCCGATCAGCTGTTCCAGGTGCGGCACATCGCCCATGTGGGTGACCGTGCCGACCATGTTGACCTTGACGCGACGGAAGAAGGTCGACGCCTTCTGGCCGACGGTGACCACATCGATCTCGGCACCCTTGTCCTGCCACTGGCGCACTTCGCCCAGCATCTTGCGGAACAGGTTGTTGTTCAGGCCGCCGGCCAGACCGCGGTCGGACGAGACCACGATGTAACCGACGCGCTTGACCTCGTCACGCTGGACCAGGAACGGATGCTGGTAATCGGTGCTGGCCTGGGCCAGGTGACCGATCACCTGCTTCATCGCCTGCGCATACGGACGCGACGTCTTCATCCGCTCCTGCGCCTTGCGGATTTTGGAGGCCGAGACCATTTCGAGCGCACGCGTCACCTTGCGGGTGTTCTGCACGCTCTTGATCTTGGTTTTGATTTCGCGTCCGCTTGCCATCTCTTATTCCCGTAGAGCGAAGGGGTGCTCCGCTTTGTCACAGTGAAGCGGGGCAACGCCCCGCTCTACATGCGGCTTACCAGCTGCCGGTGGTCTTGAACTCGGTGATGCCCTTCTTGAAGGCAGCCTCGATATCGTTGTCCCAGCCGCCGGTCGCGTTGATCTTGTTGATCAGCTCGCCCTGGGTGTTGGCGAAGTGGGCATGCAGACCTTCTTCCAGCGCCAGCAGCTTGTTGACCGGCACGTCGTCGAGGTAACCCTCGTTGACGGCGTAGATCGACAGCGCCTGGTTGGCGATGGACATCGGGGCGTACTGCTTCTGCTTCATCAGCTCGGTGACGCGCTGACCGCGCTCAAGCTGCTTGCGGGTGGCTTCGTCCAGGTCCGAGGCGAACTGCGCGAACGCCGCCAGCTCACGGTACTGGGCCAGCGAGATACGGATGCCGCCGGACAGCTTCTTGATGATCTTGGTCTGGGCCGCACCACCGACGCGCGACACCGAGATACCGGCGTTCACGGCCGGGCGGATGCCCGAGTTGAACAGATCGGTTTCCAGGAAGATCTGGCCGTCGGTGATGGAGATCACGTTGGTCGGCACGAAGGCCGAGACGTCACCGGCCTGGGTTTCGATGATCGGCAGCGCGGTGAGCGAGCCGGTCTTGCCCTTGACGGCGCCGTTGGTGAACTTTTCCACATACTCTTCGGACACGCGGGCAGCGCGCTCGAGCAGGCGGGAGTGCAGGTAGAACACGTCACCCGGGTAGGCTTCACGGCCCGGCGGACGCTTCAGCAGCAGCGAGATCTGGCGGTAGGCCACGGCCTGCTTGGACAGATCGTCGTACACGATCAGCGCGTCTTCGCCGCGGTCCATGAAGTACTCACCCATGGTGCAGCCCGAGTAGGCGCTGATGTACTGCATCGCGGCCGATTCGGACGCGGTCGCAGCGACCACCACGGTGTGCGCCAGGGCGCCGTTCTCTTCCAGCTTGCGCACGATGTTGGCCACGGTCGACGCCTTCTGGCCGATCGCGACGTACACGCACTTGATGCCGGTTTCTTTCTGGTTGATCACCGCATCGATGGCCAGGGCGGTCTTGCCGGTCTGGCGGTCACCGATGACCAGCTCGCGCTGGCCGCGGCCGATCGGGATCATCGAGTCGACGGACTTGTAACCGGTCTGCACCGGCTGGTCGACCGACTTGCGCCAGATCACGCCCGGCGCAACGCGCTCCACCGGCGCGGTGGCCTTGGCCGCGATCGGGCCCTTGCCGTCGATCGGCTCGCCGAGCGCGTTCACGACGCGGCCCAGCATTTCCGGACCGACCGGCACTTCCAGGATGCGACCGGTGGTCTTGGCGACGTCGCCTTCGCGCAGGTTCTGGTAATCACCCAGCACCACGGCGCCGACCGAGTCGCGCTCCAGGTTCAGGGCCAGTGCGAAGGTGTTGTTCGGCAGTTCGATCATTTCGCCCTGCATCACGTCGGCCAGACCGAAGATGCGCACGATGCCGTCGGACACGCTGGTCACGGTGCCTTCGTTGCGCGATTCCGCGGCCAGCTTGACCTTCTCGATGCGGTTCTTGATCAGTTCGCTGATTTCGGAGGGGTTGAGCGTGGTTGCCATCGTCAAGTCCTAGTGCCGGCGATCACGCCGGACGTTAAATGAATTCAGTTAGCGAGCGCGGTCTGCAGGCGCGACAGCTTGCCCTTGAGCGAGCCATCGATGACCACATCACCGGCGTCGATCACGGCACCGCCGATCAGCGACGCATCCACTGCGGTCGTCACATCCACCTCGGCGCCGAAGCGCTTGCGCAGCGCGGCCTTGATGGCGTCCAGTTCGGCGCCGGACAATTCGGTGGCCGAGGTCACCGTGGCCTTGACCACGTGTTCGGCTTCAGCGCGCAGCTGGTCGTACATGCCGGCGATTTCCGGCAGCAGCGGCAGACGGTGCGCATCGGCCAGGATGGCCAGGAAGCGACCGAAGGTCTCGCTGGACGATTCCGGCACCAGCATCGCGACGGCATCGCCGCGATCCAGTTCCGGGTTCGACAGCAAGGCCGCCACGCGCGGGTCGGCAGCTACGTGGGCGGAGAACGCAAGCGCGTCCGACCACGGCGCGAACGTGCCTTCGTCGCGCGCGGTCGCGAACGCGGCGCGGGCATACGGGCGTGCAAGCGTGAGGGCCTGGCTCATCGATCAGATCTCCGAGGCCAGCTCGTCGAGCAGCGCCTTGTGGGCGTTGGCGTCGATTTCGCGCTTGAGCAGCTTTTCGGCACCGCTTACGGCCAGCGCGGACACCTGCTTGCGCAGATCTTCACGGGCACGGTTGGCGGCAGCGTCGATCTCGGCGTAGGCCAGATCTTTCTGGCGGTTGGCTTCGACGATGGCTTCATTCTTGGCGGCATCAACGATCTGGTTGGCGCGTGCATGGGCCTGATCGATGATCTCGTTGGCCTTGGTGCGCGCATCCTTCAGTGCATCGTTGACCTTTTCCTGGGCCTGGGCCAGGTCTTTCTGGCTGCGGTCAGCAGCGGCAAGGCCTTCAGCGATCTTCTGCTGACGCTCTTCGATGGCGTTCATCAACGGCGGCCAGATCTTGGTCGCGATGATCCAGATCAGTCCGGCAAACGCCAGTGCCTGGGCAACGAGGGTAAAACCGATATCCATGGGGTTCGCTCAATCTGGGGTGATGGGGTGGTTGCGCCGCCCGAAGCGGCGCAGCCGTCCTTCATCCGCGATCAGGCGCACGAGGCGCCTGATCGTTTCGCTTTCGCTGGATCAGCCCGCAACGGCCGGCAGACGTGCAACGAACTCGCCGATGGTCGGGTTGGCGAAGGCCAGCAGCAGGCCGACGGCGACCGAGATGATGAACGCGGCATCGATCAGGCCGGCGGTGATGAACATGCGGACCTGCAGCACCGGAATCAGTTCCGGCTGGCGCGCGGCCGATTCCAGGAACTTACCGGACATGATGGCCAGACCGAGACCGGCACCCAGCGCGGCCAGGCCGATCATGATGCCGACGGCGAGGACGGTGGAGCTCTGGACTTGGGCGAGGTTGGTCAGGACGGCGAAGTACATGGTTTTCTCCTGGAACTTTGGATAACTAAGGGTTTAGAAACAAACGGATGAAGGGTGAAGCGAAACTCAGTGAGCGTCTTCCGACAGGCTCAGGTACACGATGGACAACATCATGAAGATGAACGCCTGCAGCGGAATCACCAGCAGGTGGAACAGCATCCAGCCCAGGCCGAATGCACCGCCTGCGATGGCACCGGCGATACCCGCACCGCCCAGCACCCAGATCAGCAGGAAGACGATCTCACCGCCGAACATGTTGCCGAACAGTCGCATCGCCAGCGAAATCGGCTTGCTCAGCCACTCGACGATGTTGAGGATCAGGTTGAACGGGAGCATCCACTTGCCGAACGGCGCGGTCAGGAATTCCTTGGTGAAGCCACCCAGGCCCTTGGAGCGCAGCGCGAAGAACAGCATCAGGAAGAACACGCTGATCGACATGCCCAGGGTGGCATTGACGTCGGCGGTGGGAACCGGCTTCCAGAACGCGTAATCATGCGGATGGGCGGCGCCCATCATGCCGGCCACCCACTGGGTGAAGGCATTCATCGGGTAGCCGATGAAATCCGCAGGAATCATCTTGATGAGGTTCATCAAGAGGATCCAGAAGAAGATGGTGATCGCGATCGGGGTCACCAGCTTGCTGGTGCCGTGGTAGGTGTCCTTGGCCTGGCGGTCAACGAACTCCAGGCAGATCTCGACGAACGCCTGCCACTTGCCCGGGACGCCTGCGGTCGCTTTGCGCGTGGCCATCCAGAAGGCGAACACCATGATCAGGCCCATCAGGACCGACGTGGCGATAGTATCCAGATGCAACGCCCACGGGCTGTCACGCATCACCACAAGATTCTGCAGGTGATGTTGGATGTAGGAGGTGGGAGTTAGCGCCTCGCCTGCCATGTGTCCGGAACCTTGAGTTAAATAAATTGGATCAGCGCCTGGCCAGAGCCAGGACCTGGAACATCAACCCGACGGCGATACCAGCCAGCAGCGCCAATGCAGGCAGCTTGAAGACCAGGAACCCCACCATCAGGACGCCGAATACGAGCACCCACTTTGCCACCACCGCCAGGATCAGGCGGGTCATCGCCGAACCTGCCGCCTGCACCCCGCCGCCCAGCGCCATCCGCGCGGCGACCCAGCCGGCTGCAGAAACCGCCACACCGGAGAGCAGCGCCCCCAGAGCGGCCTTCGGGCCTCCCCACAGCAGCAGGGCAAGAGCCAGGACAGCCACTGCAGCCAGCGGGTAAACCGCTGCGCGCAGCATCAGTCGCCGACCCGCGTCAACGGAGTTCAGCACGTGAATGTCCTGCATGGTTGTGAGTAGGAAAGGCCGAGGCCGCAAGCCAGCGCCTCGTCGAGCCGCCAAATTATAGCAATGGGACAATTTGAGAGACAACCGCTGCCTGTTCATCCCGGATGTAAGCCCGCCGTTGGGGGCTTGGGGAAACCTGTTCCACCCTCGGGCCAATCCCACTGCGCAAAGAGGTGCCCGATGCGGCAGTGCAGCATGTTGAACTTTGGTCGCACACCCGGGTCAGACCCATCAGCCTGCCGTTGAATCCTCGTCGGCGTCCCGCGCGCAGGCCAGTACAGGGTGGCCCCGAAGCCCTCTCCGGGGCCACCCTCTTTTTGCGGTGCTGCCTGTTGATCCAGAACCAGGCCCCGCGCGGCCGGTCGTTAACGGTGATTCCACCCGAAAACGGCCACGGGGCAGACCTGTGTGCCCTCTGTCTGCATGAACGGTACACACTGCGTCCACCATACCTTCACGAATGGTGGACGTCGCAGTGGGCAATGTGACGGCACATCACTAGAACCACCGCAAGGACCCCCGATGCGCCCGATGCTCTCCCTGCTTGCCGTGCCAGTCGCTCTGGCCGCACTCTCCTACGCCGCTCCGTCCCACGCCGCCGAAGGCGATGACCGCTTCGCCCTGCGCCTGGGTGCGATGCAGATCGATTCGGACAACACGATCCGTGGCAACACCAACATCGCGGGTCAGGACGTTGGCTTCTCCGAAGATTTCGGCCTCGGTGGCAAGGAATGGGAGCCGCGCATTGACGGCATGTTCCGTATCAGCAACCGCCAGCGCCTGCTGTTCAACTACTTCAAGTACGACAAGGATCGCCGCGAGACCCTCGATCAGGGTGTCAGCTTCGGCGATACCACTGTGCCGGCCGGCAGCTTCATCAAGGGTGAGCTGAAGTACCAGGTCGCCAGCCTGGTGTATGACTACTCGGTGGTGGACACCGAGAAGTTCGACCTCGGCCTGCAGCTGGGTGCCGAGTACGCCAAGGTCAGCACCAAGGCCTACGCCGATGTCGGCGACCTGTACCAGGGCGAGTTCCTGGACGAGAAGGCCGACGGTGTGGCGCCGGTGGTCGGTGCACGCCTGAGCTTCACGCCGTCCGAGAAGTGGATGATCACCTTCCAGGGCCAGTACCTGAACACCAAGTGGGGCAACTTCGACGATTACGACGGCGACCTGAGCCGCGCCAATGCGATCGTCGATTACCGCTTCACCAAGAACTTCGGCGTGTTCGCCGGCTACGACTGGTTCAAGCTGGACGTGGACCAGAGCGGCAGCGATGGCACGATCGGTCTGAAGCAGGAGTTCAAGGGTCCGGTGGCTGGCGTCAGCTTCGTCTTCTAAGCCCTTCGCACTACCTCTCTCCAAGCGCGGCCTCCGAAATATCGGGGGCCGCGTTTTTTTTGTGCGCTTTGTTTTGGGGAGCAACTGCGGGTTGTTTGGGGGTCGGGCACGGACACCCTGTCGTGCGAATGTCCCCCGGCGACGGCCTGTGGCCGCCACCTCCTCCTTGATTTCGCCCCACAGGGTATCCGTGCCCGCCTTGACAGACCTCCGGTGGCCGCCGGGAGGTCAGCAACAAAAAACCCCGGCGTTCACCGGGGTTTTTCGTTGAACCGGAGCCACCACCCGGGGCGGTGATCGACCGATTATTTCTTCTTCGGCATGTACAGATCGGTGATCGTGCCGTCGTAGATTTCCGCGGCCATCGCCACCGATTCGCTCAGCGTCGGATGGGCGTGGATGGTGTGGCCGATGTCTTCGGCCTCCGCACCCATCTCGATCGCCAGGCCGATCTCGGCCAGCAGATCACCCGCGTGCACGCCGACGATCGCACCACCGATGATGCGGTGGGTCTCTTCGTCGAAGATCAGCTTGGTGAAGCCCTCGGTACGACCGATGCCGATCGCGCGGCCGCTGGCGGCCCACGGGAACTTGGCCACGCCGACCTTCAGGCCCTTGGCCTTGGCTTCGGTTTCGGTCACGCCGACCCACGCGATTTCCGGATTGGTGTAAGCCACCGACGGAATCACGCGCGCCACCCACTCCTTCTTTTCGCCGGCGGCCACTTCCGCGGCCAGCTTGCCCTCGTGCGTGGCCTTGTGGGCCAGCATCGGGTTGCCGACGATGTCGCCGATCGCAAAGATGTGCGGCACATTGGTGCGCATCTGGCGGTCGGCCGGGATGAAGCCACGGTCGGTGACCTGCACGCCAGCCTTCTCGGCATCGATCTTCTTGCCGTTCGGCGAGCGGCCCACCGCGACCAGCACGCGGTCGAAGGTGGTCGCGTCCAGACCCGGCTTTTCGCCTTCCACGGCCGCTTCGAAGGACACGGTGATGCCGGCCTTGTCGGCCTTGACGTCGGTCGCCTTGGTCTTCAGGTGGACCTCGACGCCCTGCTTCTTCAGGCGATCGGCCAGCGGCTTGACCAGGTCCTTGTCAGCGCCCGGCATCAGCTGCTCCATGAACTCGACCACGGTCACCTTGCTGCCCAGCGCCGCATACACCGTCGCCATTTCCAGGCCGATGATGCCGCCACCGACCACCAGCAGCGACCCCGGCACGTCGGCCAGTTCCAGCGCATCGGTGGAATCCATGACGCGCGTGTCGTCCCACGGGAAGTTCGGCAGCTTCACCGCCTGCGAACCGGCCGCGATGATGCACTGCTCGAAGCGCAGCAGCTGGGTCTTGCCGTCGTCGCCGACGATCTCCAGCTCATTGGCCGAGACGAACCTGGCCAGGCCCTGCACGGTGCGCACCTTGCGCTGCTTGGCCATGCCGGCCAGGCCCTTGGTCAGCTGGGTGACCACCTTTTCCTTGTAGCCGCGCAGCTTGTCCAGGGTGATGGTCGGCTTGCCGAACTCCACGCCGAAATCACCGGCGTGGGCGACTTCATCGATCACCGCGGCGGCGTGAAGCAGCGCCTTGGACGGGATGCAGCCCACGTTGAGGCAGACGCCGCCGAGGCTGGCGTAACGCTCGACCAGCACGGTGTCCACGCCCAGGTCGGCCGAACGGAAGGCAGCGGTGTAACCGCCCGGGCCTGCGCCCAGCACCACCATCTTGCACTCGATATCGGCCGGCTTGCCCGACGGCAGCGCCGGCTGCGGCGCGGCCGGTTCGGCCGGGGCGCGGTGCGACGGGGTCACCGGCGGCTTGCTGGCCGGAGCGGCCTCGGCCTTCGGCGCTTCCGCCTTGGCCGGCGCGGCAGGCGCGGCGGCCTCGCCTTCGGCTTCCAGCAGCAGCACGACGTCGCCTTCGGAGAGGTTGTCGCCGAGCTTGACCTTGATTTCCTTGACCACACCGGCGGCCGAGGACGGCACTTCCAGCGTTGCCTTGTCCGATTCCAGCGTGACCAGACCCTGGTCCTTCTTCACCGTGTCACCCACGGCGACCAGCAGTTCGATCACCGGGACACCGCTGTAATCGCCGATGTCGGGAACCTTGATTTCAATTGCGGCCATTCGTGTTCTCCTGGTGCTCAGCCGGCCTTGCCGCCGAGCAGTTGCTGCAGTTCGTCGAGCGACTCGTCCAGATCTTTCCAGCGACGGTCGAGCTTCTTTTCCTTGGTGTCGCTGGCTTCGATCAGCAGCGCCACCTGTTTCATCATCAGCCGGCCCGCGCCGCACGCCGGCCGGGTGCCGCTGTAACGCTGGCCGTCCACGGTGAAGGACAGCACGTCACCGTCCAGCACCGGCGCCTTGCGGTCGCCCGGCACCTGCGCGGCCAGCGCGGCCTGCCAGCTGTGCAGCAACCGCTGCGCCAACGGCGCCGGGATGCTGACCTGGTACTGGTCCGGGGCCTGGTCCACACGCAGTTCCACACCGCCCTGGCGGGCGCCGCTGTTCCAGGTGTAGACGCGCTTGTCGGCCCGGCTGTAGCGCAGGGTCCATGCCTGGTCCTGGGAGCCGGGCAGCAAGGCGACGCCGGTCTCCACGCCACTCTTGGGCAGGCTCACCAGTGACAGCGCAGGCTGCACCGTGCCATCGAACAGGGTTTCCACCGCCTGGCCATAGTTGCCGACCGCCGGTGGCCAGCCATGGCCCAGGTCGGACGCGCATTCGCGCGCGCCCGCCTGCGCCATCGGCAGCGCCATCAGCAGCCCGGCCAGGACCAGGCCCTGCTTCACAGCAGGACGCGCCGCATGTCGGCCAACACCTGCGAGAGGTAGGTGGTGAAGCGGGCGGCCAGCGCGCCGTCGATGACGCGGTGGTCATAGCTCAGCGACAACGGCAGCATCAGCTTCGGGGCGAACTCCTTGCCATTCCAGACCGGCTGGATCGACGACTTGGACACGCCCAGGATGGCCACTTCCGGTGCATTGACGATCGGGGTGAACGCCGTGCCACCGATGCCGCCCAGCGAGCTGATCGAGAAGCAGCCACCGCTCATGTCGGCCGGGCCGAGCTTGCCGTCGCGGGCCTTCTTGGCCAGTTCGCCGGACTCCTGCGCGATCTGCACCACACCCTTCTTGTCGACGTCGCGGATCACCGGCACGACCAGGCCGCTCGGCGTATCGGCCGCGAAGCCGATGTTGAAGTACTTCTTCAGGGTCAGGTTCTCGCCGCTGGCATCCAGCGAAGCGTTGAACTCCGGGAACTTCTTCAGCGCCGCGGCGCTGGCCTTGACCAGGAAGGCGAGCATGGTCAGCTTGATGCCGGCCTTCTCGTTTTCCTTGTTCAGCGCCACGCGCAGGGCTTCCAGCTCGGTGATGTCGGCCTGCTCGAACTGGGTGACATGCGGAATCATCGCCCAGTTGCGGGCCAGGTTCGCACCCGAGATCTTCTTGATCCGGGACAGCGGCTGGACCTCGACCTCACCGAACTTGCTGAAGTCGACCTTCGGCCAGGGCAGCAGGTTCAGACCGCCACCGGCCGCCACAGTACCGCCGGTGGCAGCGCCGCCGCCGGCCAGGGCCGACTTGACGAACTTCTGCACGTCGGACTTGGTGATGCGGCCCCCCTTCTCGGTGCCGCTCAGCTGGTTCAGGTCCACGCCCAGCTCGCGGGCGAACACGCGCACGGCCGGCGAAGCGTAGGGCACCTTCTGCGGCAGCACGCTGTCGGCGTTGAAGGCCACCGGCGGGCTGGTCGGCGAGCCACCCGACGGGGCAGCGGCGGCCGGGGCCGGCTGGGTCGGCTTGGCAGCGGACTGCTCGATATCACGGGCGGCCAGCTTGTCCGGCTCGGCCTGGGTGGCGACCGGCTCGACCTTGGTCGCGGTCTCGGCGGCTTCGGCCTTGGCAGCGGGGGCCGGGGCAGCAGCAGCGGCCGGCGCAGCGGCGGCTTCGCTGACTTCGATCAGGGCCACAAGCTTGCCCTCGGAGAGGTTGTCGCCGATCTTGACCTTGATTTCCTTGACGATACCGGCCACCGAGGACGGCACTTCCATCGTGGCCTTGTCCGATTCCAGCGTCACCAGACCCTGGTCTTTCTTGACGGTATCTCCAACGGCGACCAGCACCTCGATTACCGGGATATCGCTGTAGTCACCGATATCGGGGACAAGTGCTTCCTTGATTTCGGCCATGGGGAAAACTCCGGCAATCTGGTGTAGGGAATCGCCTATTGTGGGGGCTTCGCGCGCCAGCGCCAACCAGCTTGGCGAATTTTCAGCGCCGCTGTCCCGGGACAGGCTGTTGCAGGCATCTGCTTTGGCCGGATTGGGCTTGGCACAGTGCAAAGTGGAATTTTCCAGTCGGTACCGTATTGTCCGGCGCTGTCCCCGCCTCAGCGCCGGATGGCATCGGCCAGCGGCTGCCATGCCTCCACCAGCCGAGGCAACGGCCACGCCGCGTTCGCCGGGCTGGTGGAGGGCAGCGACCAGACCGGCACCTCGTGCGCCGCATCAAGCAGCGCCGGCACGATGAAACGCTGGAACGCCCGGTACGCGGTGCCGCCATTGCAGGCGATCGCGCGCAGCGCAGGCCATCCGTCGATCAGTACCCCAAGCGCATTGGGCACTTCACTGCCGCGCACGATCGACGCATCCAGGCTGCCGCGTCGCTCGCACTGCCCGATCACATCCCACACGCCCACACCGCGCGCGTTCAATGCGCGCACGCGATCCGGATAAGGAAGCGCCGCGTCGATCCCGCACAGCACGCCCATCAGCGGCCAGAAACGATTGCGCGGATGGGCGTAGTACTGCCCCGCCTGCAGCGATGCGACACCCGGCATCGAACCGAGTACCAGCACGCGGCAGTCGACGTCCAGCTGCGCAGGGAAGCCGATGCACGTTGTGGTTTCCATCACACCATCACCAGATGAATGAATGTCAGGCATCGCATCATCGCCCGTAAATGCAGCGGTTTCGCACTGATCGCTGAATGGAAACAACTAAATTTTAACGTGCGTCGGATGCGATTCATATTGCGGGGACTACGGTTGCCTCGCCCCACAACACCGGGGCCCAGAACAAAAACATCCTGAGGAGATTCCCCCATGCGCTCCATCCGTACCCTGACCCTGGCTACCCTGACTGCTCTTGCTTTTGCGCCGGCTGCTTTCGCGCAGGACAGCACTGTTGATACCGCTTCTGGCAAGCACTTCGCCGTGGTCGGCGGCGTGTCGCTGCTGCAGCCCAAGAACGATCCGCTCGATGGCGTGCGCAAGGTGGACGGCGGCCCGGCCCCGACCCTGAGCTTCAGCTACTACATCAACGACAACTGGGCCGTGGAACTGTGGGGCGCAGCCGACAAGTTCGATCACCGCGTGCGCGGCACCGATGGCGCCCGCCTGGGCACCGTCGAGCAGCAGCCGATCGCGCTGAGCGGCCAGTACCACTTCGGCCAGGCCGACAACGTGTTCCGTCCGTTCGTGGGCGCCGGTTACTACGAGTCCAACTTCAGCAATGAAGACCTCGCCAGCGACATCGGCCATATCGGCGTCAAGACCGCCAAGGGCGCGATCGGCACCGTCGGCGTGGACATGAACATCAACAGCACCTGGTTCGCCCGTGCCGATGCCCGCTACATGCATTCGCGCCCGGAGCTGACCGTCAACGGTGAAGGCACCGGCGACAAGGCCAAGCTGGATCCGTGGACCGTGGGCTTCGGCATCGGCGCGCGCTTCTAAGCACGCCGTTCCACTTCCACGCAGTACGTACAACGGGCCCCTCGCGGGCCCGTTGTCGTTGTGGGGCCTGCAACGTGGGGCCTGAAACTTTCATCGGGCGTTGCCGGCCGGTGGCCGACACTGGGGTGACGATGGACCGGACCGGTCCGCCCCGGGGAGCCGATGAGCGAATCCTTCGACGTGCTGGTGGTGGGCGGGGGCATCAACGGCGCCGGCATCGCCCGCGACGCAGCAGGACGCGGCCTGTCGGTCTGCCTGTGCGAGCAGGATGACTTGGCCGCGCACACTTCCAGCGCCAGCACCAAGCTGATCCATGGCGGCCTGCGCTACCTGCAGCAGGGCGAGTTCGCGCTGGTACGCAAGGCGCTCAACGAACGCGAAACGCTGCGCCAGCTTGCGCCGCATCTGATCGCCCCGACCCGCTTCGTGCTGCCGCATGCGCGCCATCTGCGCCCGGCGTGGATGCTGCGCACGGGCCTGTGGCTCTACGACCACCTTGGCCATGCCACTCCCCATTTTCCGCGCTCGCAGCGCATCGACCTGCAGCGCGATCCGAGCGGCGCTGCATTGCAGCCCGCCTACCGGACCGGCTTCACCTACGCCGATGCACGCGTCAACGATGCCCGGCTGGTGGTGCTCAACGCGCTCGATGCGCATGAGCGCGGCGCCGACATCCGCACACGCACCCGCTGCGAACAATTGATCCGCCACCACGATCACTGGTGGGCCGTACTGCGCACCGCCAACGGCGACGTGCAGCGCCTCCGCGCGCGCTGCGTGGTCAATGCCAGTGGGCCGTGGGCCGGCACTGTGCTGGAACGGGCCGGACTCGATGCCCCGTTGGGAGTGCGGCTGGTGCAGGGCAGCCACCTGGTGGTGCCGCGCCTGTTCGCCCATGACAGTGCGTACCTGTTCCAGCAACCCGACCAGCGGGTGGTGTTCGCGATTCCGTTCGAACAGGACTTCACCCTGATCGGCACCACCGATACCGACTACGACGGCGACCCGGCGCAGGTGCAGCCCCGCGCCGACGAACAGGCCTATCTGCTCGAGGCGGTGAACCGGTTCGTGCGCGTTCCGGTGCGCGCCGAGGACATCGTATGGCGCTACAGCGGGGTGCGCCCCCTGTTGGCCGATCATCACCGCGATGCATCGCGGGTCACGCGCGACTACCGGCTGGCGGTGGATACGGCCGGCGCGCCGCTGCTGAGCGTGCTGGGCGGCAAGCTGACCACCTACCGCGCACTGGCCGAGGACGCGCTGGGGCGGCTCGCACCCGCGCTGCCGGAGATGGGCGCGGCGTGGACTGCCGGTGGGCCACCGTTGCCGGGGGGCGATGGCGGCACCGCCATAGAGGTGGCCGAGGCGCTGCAGCGTGACCACCCTCGCCTGCCCCCTGCCCTGCTGCAGCGCCTGGCCCGCAGCTACGGCACCCGTGCGGTCGGGCTGCTCGCCGGCGCACAGACACCCGACGCGCTGGGCCAGGACCACGGCGGCGGCCTCTACGACCGCGAACTGGACTACCTCATCGCGCACGAATGGGCCCGCACCGCTGACGACGTGCTGTGGCGCCGAAGCCACCTGGGCTTGCGCGTGGGCGCGGCACAGCGAGAGGCGCTGGCCGCCACCCTGCAGGCGCGTGTTTCAATGCCGTAGGCTGTACGCCTGTCACGCCTCACGGCATCGATTTCCACGGAGCAGACCATGGACAAGCACTACGTGCTCGCCATCGACCAGGGCACGACCAGTTCGCGCGCCATCCTGTTCGATCATGCCGGGCGCATCGCCGGCAGCGCGCAACGCGAGTTCACCCAGATCTTCCCGCAGCCGGGCTGGGTGGAGCATGACCCGCGCGAGATCCTGACCAGTGTCTACACCACGATCACCGAGCTGTTGAACCGCTACCAGGTGGACCCGCGCACGATCGCCGGCATCGGCATCACCAACCAGCGCGAGACCACGGTGGTCTGGGACAAGGCTACCGGGCAGCCGATCCACAACGCCGTGGTGTGGCAGTCGCGGCAGAGCCATGCGATCTGCGAACAGCTCAAGGCCGATGGCCACGAGCCGCTGATCCGGCGCAAGACGGGGCTGTTGATCGATGCCTATTTTTCCGCGACCAAGATCCGCTGGATCCTCGATCACGTCGAGGGCGCACAGGCACGTGCTGAACGCGGCGAGCTGCTGTTCGGCACCATCGACAGCTGGTTGATCTGGAACCTCAGTGGCGGCCAGGCGCACGTCACCGATGTCACCAATGCCGCGCGCACGCTGCTGTTCGATATCCATGCGCTGCAGTGGGACGATGAACTGCTGGCGCTGTTCAACATCCCGCGCGCGATGCTGCCGCAGGTGCGCAGTTCCAGCGAGGTGTATGCCACCACCCAGGCGCAGTTCTTCTTCGACCAGCACCTGCCCATTGCCGGCATCGCCGGCGACCAGCAGGCCGCGCTGTTCGGCCAGGCCTGCTTCGAGCCGGGCATGGCCAAGAACACCTACGGCACCGGCTGTTTCATGCTGATGAACACCGGCGAGAAGGCAGTGGTATCCGAGAACGGCCTGCTGACCACCATCGCGTGGGGCATTGATGGACGTGTGGAGTACGCACTGGAGGGCTCGATCTTCGTCGCCGGCTCGGTGGTGCAATGGCTGCGCGACGGGCTGCGGATGTTCGGCAAATCCAGCGATTGCCAGGCCTATGCCGAGCGTGCCGCGGACAATGGCGGCGTGTACCTGGTACCCGCGTTCGTGGGGCTTGGGGCGCCGTACTGGCGCAGCGATGTGCGCGGCGCGATGTTCGGGCTGACCCGCGGCACCACCAAGGAGCACTTCATCCGCGCGGCGGTGGAATCGATGGCGTACCAGACCCGCGACGTGCTGGCGGCGATGCAGGCCGATGCGGGGATCGAGCTGAAGGAACTGCGCGCCGATGGCGGTGCGATCGCCAATGACTTCATGGCGCAGTTCCAGAGCGACATCCTGGGCGTGCCGGTGCTGCGCCCGCAGGTGGCCGAAACCACCGCGCTGGGCGCGGCCTATCTGGCCGGGCTGGCCACCGGGTTCTGGCGCAGCCGGGCGGAGATCGCCGAGCAATGGGCGGTGGACCGCCGCTTCACCCCGCAGATGCCGGTGGATCAGCGCGAGGCGCTGTACAGCGGCTGGCAGCAGGCGGTGGAGGCGACGATGGGCTTCCGCGTGGGCTGACGCCCGCGTCGGCGATCATTGCCGCGCGGGTGCGGCCAGCCACGCATGGCGTGGCTCTACCGTGGGTGCCGGTCAGAATGCCGGGAGGACCGCACCCTTGTACTTCTCGGCGATGAAAGCCTTCACTTCCGGGCCGGTCAGGGCCTTGGCCAGCTGCTGCACGCGGGCATCGTCCTTGTTGTCCGGGCGGGCGACGAGGAAGTTCACGTACGGCGAATCCTTGCTTTCGATCGCCAGCGCATCCTGGGTCGGGTTGAGCCCGGCATCCAGCGCGTAGTTGGTATTGATCAGGGCCAGATCGACCTGGTCCAGCACGCGCGGCAGCATCGCCGAATCCAGCTCGCGGAACTTGAGCTGCTTCGGGTTGGCGATGATGTCGCGCTGGGTCGCCAACGCATTGGTCGGGTCCTTGAGCGTGATCACGCCAGCCTTGTGCAGCAGGATCAGCGCGCGGCTGTTGTTGCTCGGGTCGTTGGGGATCACCACGTCGGCACCGTTGGGCAGCGCATCAAGCGATTTGAAACGACGCGAGTACGCACCGAACGGCTCGATATGCACGCCGATCACCTTGACCAGGTCGGTCTTGCGGTCCCGGTTGTAGGCGTCCAGATAGGGCTCGGTCTGGAAGTAGTTCACGTCAACCTGCTTCTGCACCAGCTGGTCGTTGGGCTGCACGTAGTCATTGAAGACGCGCACATCCAGGGTCAAGCCTTCCTTTTCCAGGATCGGCTTGACCACGGCGAGGATCTCGGCGTGCGGCACCGCGGTGGCGGCAACCACCAGCTTCTTGGAATCGTTGGCCGGCTTGCCGCAGGCAGCCAGGGCCAGCGAGGCGGCGAGCAACGGGAGCAGCAGGTACTTTTTCATGGGGGCAGCGGGATCCATAAGGGCAGCAACGCCCCACGATACCGCACGCCCCGGCCCTTGCGGAATCCGGGGCATATGACCCCACGGCATGAGCCGATGCCGGCCCGGCCGGCTTACTCGTAACTGGTCAGTGCCAGTGCCAGCAGCGCCTTGGCCTGTTCGCGCAGCATCACCGGCTCTACGATTTCCGCGTCCGAGCCGTAGTGCAGCACGTCCATCAGCAGTTCGCGCGAGACGCTGTAAGGCAGTTTCAACTCATAGCGGCCATCGGGCAGGAAGCGGCCCTGCTGCTTGGAATGCCAATGCTCATCGGCCACCCAGCGTGCGGCCTTGGCACTGAACACGATGGTGGCCCAGCCCTTGGGCGGCCCGGAGAAGATGCCGTAGCTGGCGCCCAGCTGTTCGTCCAGCTCGGTCTCATCCACATCGCGCGCGGTGGTATCGATCACGCGTGCCTTGTAGATGCGGTCCACCGCGAAACTGCGCAGGCCTTCGCGGCCGTGATCCCACGCATCCAGGTACCAGTTGTCGCGGTAGTGGGTCATGCGCTGCGGCGACACGGTGCGCTGGGTGGCCTCATCGGTGGAGCGGGCCCGGTACTCGAAGGCCAGCTGCTTGCGCTCCAGTACCGCCGAGGCGACGGCGCGGAAGCTGGCTTCATCGAACTTGCGGCCGCGGTGCGGAATCACCCGGACCCGGTCAACCGGCCAGGTCGAGACGCCGGCCTGTGCGGCCAGCAGGCCTTCAATCCGCTGCTGCAGCGGGGCCAGCACCGAGGACAGCACGCCGCCCCCCGTGCGCGAGAGCAGGTGCTGGGAGGCCAGCAGCGCGTGCAGTTCTTCCGAGCTGAGCCACAGGCCCGGCAGCTCGAAGCGGTCGCTCTCGTCGGCCTGGTAACGGAAGCCCGCCTCGCCGTCGCCTTCCACCGGGGCCATCAGCGCATCGCGCAGGAAGGCCAGGTCGCGGTAGACAGTCGCGCGGGAACACTCCAGTTTTTCCTGCAGGGCCGCCACCGTTACCGGGTAACGGGCGGACTTGAGCAGGCGATGCAGGGCGTTGATGCGTTCATATCGGTCCATGACCCGATTATGTCCGAGTCGCCGTCGTTGTGGCGGCTTCGGCTGCATCTTCGGCTATCGTGGGGCCCCCACCGCCTGCTGCCGCCCGTCATGCGCCTGTTGCCCGCCCTTGCCCTGTCCGCCGCCGCCCTGCTGCTCAGTGGCTGCGGACGCAGTGAAACGCCCGCGGCTGCGGTGCCTGCCGCGGCCGCACCGGCGGCCGACCCGGTCGGCACCGTGCTGGCCGCCAGCCAGCGCTTCGGCCAACTGCACAGCTTCCACGCGGTGATGAAGATGCAGGGCCCGCGCGCCCTGGAGGCGCAGATGGACTACGTGGCCCCGGACCGCTATCGGCTGATCACCGACGATGGCCCGCAGACCATCATTGGCGGCACGTTCTTCCTGCAGCGTGCCGGCGAAGTACGCCAGATCCCGGTGCCCGAAGGGATGCTGGCCCAGTGGCGCAATCCATTGCCGGCCGATCTGGAGCCGGCACAGCTGCAGGTGCGCGACCTCGGCGAAGACCGCGCCGGTGGCCAGCGCGCGCACAAATACGAGGTGCGCCATGCAACCGCCGCGCCGGATGGCCTGCTGTACTGGGTCAATGCACAGGGCCTGCCGGTGCAGATCGAGCGCAAGGGTGAAACCAACGGGCAGCCGTTCCGGATCACCGTGACCTATTCGCGCTTCGACGACGCCTCTCTGCGCATCGATATTCCCTGAACAGGGGCCGAGGCCGAACGTGCCCTAAAGCCGGGGCCCGTCGCCGAATGTGACGCTGAACGCATCAAGTATCATCCCCCCCTTGTTGTCCCTCCCCCTTGTCCGATCACGGAGAACCGTTGATGTCCCTGCGCGTTTCGTTGCTTGTTCCCCTGCTGCTCTGCGCCCCGGCGGTTTATGCACAGGACGCTGCCGAACTGGCGGCGATGACCTCCCCCTGGAGCGGCAGTGGCGGTGAACTGGGCTTTGCCTCGGCCCGCGGCAACAGCAATACCGAGAGCTTCAACGGTCGTCTGCGCCTGCGCTACACCGACGATGACTGGGTGCACAGCATGGATCTGTTCGGCCTGCGCTCGCGCTCGGAATACACCGATACCAACGACGACGGCACCACCATCCGCCGCCGCAACACCACCGCCAACCGCTACACCGGCAGTGCCGGCAGCGCGCTGCAGCTGGGCGAACACCGCCAGATCACCGCCACGGTGCGTTACGAGCGCGACGATTTCGCCACCTACGACCGCCAGAGCTCGTTCGGTCTGGGCTACGGCACCCGGATCATCGATGCCGAGCGCTTCTACATGGATGCGCAGATCGGCCCCGGTGTGCGCCGCACCCACAACACCGAAGACGACGCGACCCGCACCGGCCTGATCGGCCGCGGCCTGTTCGATCTCAAGTACACGCTGACCCCGAACACCGACCTGGTGAACACGCTGCTGATCGAATCGGGCTCGTACAACACCTTCGCGCAGAACGATTTCGGCGTGTCGGTGAGCATGAACGAACATCTGGCGCTGAAGGCCGGCTGGCAGGCGCGCCACAACAGCGACGTCGCCGATGACAAGCGCAAGACCGACACGCTGACCACCATGAACGTGGTCTACAAGTTCAAGTAATCGGCGCGGGCGCACCGCGCCCACCACGCGATGCAGTGCCGGCCGCTGGCCGGCTCATCGCGTACCTTGTGCAGCATGGACTGCCGGCCAGCGGCC